>JAIQEZ010000034.1 GCA_020073545.1 Terriglobia bacterium
AGGTAGAGGGCTTCCGGCGCTGGACGGTGCGGGGACTGGAAAATGTTCGGACGCAGTGGGCGCTGCTGTGCACCGCTTATAACCTGAAGAAGCTTTGGAAGGCGGGCCGACGTTCGCAGGGCCCCTCAACCCGCACCCCGCGCGCCGGGAAACCCGCACCCCTGTCACGCTTAGGCCCAACACCTCTCCCTCACCTCAGCTACGCCTGAGTTCTGAGACGGACTCCGAGGGGAGAGGGGTGTCCCGCTATGCGGGACGGGGTGCGGGAACAGTCGTCCGCAAGGGGGAGACTTTGTCAGCCAGCTTCTGACTCAGGATACTGGTCTCAGCCAATGGGTTAAGAAAGGGGACATTTCTAAAGAGCTTTGACATTCAAACCGGCCACTCCTTGACGCTGCAACAAGGCGGGCATTAGAATGGCCTATTATCTTTCGCACGGCGATGCGGGAAGAGGGGAGCTATGCTGGACGGCGCGATCCCGGAGGGGCTTACCTTCGATGATGTCTTACTGATTCCCGGCAAATCCTCGGTCCTGCCCACCGAGGTTGACACCCGCACCCGGCTCACCCGCCATATCACCCTGCACATTCCCATTACCAGCGCGGCCATGGACACGGTCACAGAATCACGCCTGGCCATTGCCCTCGCGCAACAGGGTGGCATCGGAATCATTCACCGCAGCATGTCGATTGCCCAGCAGGCGCTGGAGGTTGACAAGGTGAAGCGCTCGGAAAGCGGCATGATTGTTGATCCCGTCACCATAGGCCCGCAGAACCTGATCGCCGATGCGCTCGAGATCATGAAGAAGTACAAGATTTCCGGCGTGCCGGTCACGAAGCAGGGCCGCCTGGTCGGCATCCTGACCAACCGCGACCTGCGCTTCGAAGACCGCCTCAGCCTGCCCGTCGAGCAGGTGATGACCAAGGAAAACCTGATCACCGTGCCGGTCGGGACGACCCTGGAAGAGGCCGCCAAGATGCTCCATCGGCATCGCGTGGAAAAACTGCTGGTGGTCGATGAGGCCTACAATCTCCGCGGGTTGATCACCGTAAAGGATATCCAGAAAAAGCTAAAGTATCCGGATGCCTGCAAAGATGAGCAGGGGCGCTTGCGAGTGGGCGCCGCGCTCGGAGCCACCGGCGACTACCTGGAGCGCGCGGCGGAGTTGGTGAAGGCCAAGGCGGACTTGCTGGTGGTGGATACCGCCCACGGGCATTCCACGCGTGTCCTCGACGCGGTCCGCAACGTGAAGAACAAATTCTCCGGCGTGGAGCTGGTGGCCGGCAACGTAGCCACTTTCAACGGGGCGCACGACCTGATCGAACTCGGCGTCGACGGCCTCAAGGTGGGGATAGGACCGGGTTCCATCTGCACCACCCGCGTGGTGACGGGCGCGGGCGTGCCGCAAATCACCGCCATCGCCGAATGCGCGCGCGCCGCACTGAAGGCCGGCGTGCCGATCATCGCGGATGGCGGCATCAAGTATTCCGGCGACATTCCCAAGGCCATCGCCGCGGGCGCGAGCTCGGTGATGCTGGGCAGCCTTTTCGCCGGCACCGAAGAAAGCCCCGGCGAGACGATTCTTTACCAAAACCGCAGCTTCAAGTCTTACCGCGGCATGGGATCCATCGCCGCCATGACCGCCGGCTCCGGCGATCGCTACGCCCAGGAACGCGAAGTGACGCGCGGCGAAATCTCCAAGCTGGTTCCGGAAGGCATTGAAGGGCGCGTTCCCTACAAGGGCCTGCTGGCCGACCTCATCGCGCAACTCGTCGGCGGCTTGCGCTCCGGGATGGGCTATTGCGGCTGCGCGACCATCCAAGAACTGCAGCAGCGGGGCCGCTTCCTGCGTATCACCTCCGCCGGCTTGCGCGAAAGCCACGTCCACGACGTCATCATTACGAAGGAAGCCCCGAACTACTGGCTGGATTAGCCCTGATTTCTCACCACACGATACCTTTTCCCCGGCGGCCGGGAGGGCGGGGCTTCAGCTGCGCCGAAAGAGCGGCTTCCAATCTTCTGCTCGTCTCGCGCCCCGCGCAGTTTGTCGGAAAGAGCTGCGCGGGGCGCGAGACGTGGAAATAGTTGGGAAGGTCCCTTAACGGCGGGGTTAAAACCTCCCCCCTCCGTGCTGAGAGATTCGGATTAATCCCCGCGCGGTTCAAATCGCTCACGCGAAGAGCAACAGAAGAGCGGCGAGAAAAGCGAGAAGGCTCGAGAGGGCAAAAGGTGCGGCAGGCGAGTAGTGCTGCCAAATCCACCCGGCGAGCAAGCTCGCTGGAAACGCGGCAACCCCCACGACCCAATTAAGAACTCCGAAGACCGAAGCCCGCGAAGCGCTGGGCACAAGGTCGGCGACCCAGGCCTTGATCACACCTTCGGTCAGCGCGTAGTAGCTCCCGTAAACCGCAAAGAGAAACCAGACCATTTGCGGAGTGTGCAGAAGCGCAAAGCCCGCATAGACAGCCGCGTAGATCAAGTAACCCGCCACAATCAGGCGCCGCCGCGGAACGCGGTCGGAGAGCTTCCCCGCCGGCCAGCTCAGCGCCGTGTAAACCACGTTGAAAAGAAGGCCCAACGCGGGCGCCATCCACGCGCTCAGGCCGAGGTTCTGCGCGCGCAAGACCAGAAACAAATCCGAAGAATTCCCGAGTGAGAACAAGCCCACCGCGGCAAGAATCAGCCCTAACCTCGCGCCTGGGGCTTTGTCCGCGGACCCAGCCGAACTCGTGGAGATGACTACGGTCTTTGCCGGAGGCCGCACTTCCTTCACCGCAAACCAGGCCAGCAAAATGCTGGCGAGCCCAGGGATCGCGGCCACCCAGAAGACATCTCGAACCTTCCCGGCAAACAGCGGCAACAGGACGATCGCGCTAAGCGGGCCCACAATCGCACCGGCAGTATCCATCGCCTGGCGCAAACCGAAAGCCGCCCCACGATGCGCGGGATCGACGGAATCGGCAATCAGCGCATCGCGCGGCGCTGCACGAACCCCTTTGGCGGCGCGATCCACGAAGCGAATCCAGAAAACCTGTCCCCACGACTGCGCCACGGCCAGCAGCGGCTTCACGAGGTTGGCCAGCGTGTAACCCGCCGCGGCCAGCGGCTTGCGCCGGCGCAGGCGGTCCGAAAGCCAGCCCGAGAGCAGACGACTGAAACTCGAGACGGTTTCCGCCGCGCCTTCGATCAGTCCAAACGCCATCGGCTGGGCGCCCAGCACGACGACCAGAAATTGGGGCAGCAGCCAGTAGCCCATCTCCGTGGCGGTATCGTTGAAAAAAGCCACCCAACCGAGTATCCACACGTTGCCCGGAAGGCGATAGCCTTGTTTTGCGGGTACCCCTTTCGTCATGGGTGGTTCATTGGCCCTGGCCATCGAGTTTCTCGCAAAAAGAAAATCCCGACTCGGAGTGAAATCCTTCGAGTCGGGATTCTCTAACTCAGGCTTGCACAATCTCCTGTGCCGGCCGCACCTATTTCTTTTCTTCTTCCTCGGGGGGTGGCGCTTGCTTTTCGGCCTTGGCGGCTTCTTCCTCAGCCTTGCGACGCGCGTCGGCTTTCTTGGCGCGCCTCGCGGCCAGCCGCTGCAGGGCCTCAGTGCCCACGAGTTCCAATACCGCCAGGTCAGCGCCATCACCACGGCGCCAGCCCGCGTGGACAAGCCGCGTGTACCCGCCCTGCCGCGAGGCGTAACGCTTGGACAGATCTTCAAAAAGGAACTTCACCGCGCCGGGATCGAGTAGGTAGCTTGCCGCCTGCCGCCGCGCCTGCAAGTCGCCACGCTTCGCCAGCGTGATCATCCATTCCGCCACCGGGCGCGCGGCTTTGGCCTTGGCCACGGTCGTCTCGATGCGCTCCCGCAGGATCAGCGAGGTCACCAGGTTCCGCAGCAACGCTCGTCGATGCTCCGTGTTCCGGCTCAGCTTTTTTCCGTAATTCCGATGTCGCATGTTCGATTACCCATTCCTAGACTTGTTGCTGAGGAGGCTCTGGAGCCAGCGCCACTGCGTTGCCCTTCTCATCGAATTTCATGCCCAAACTCAACCCCATCGCCGTGAGAATCTCCTTAATCTCGTTCAGCGATTTCCGTCCGAAATTTTTGGTTTTCAGCATTTCCTGCTCGGTTTTCTGAACGAGCTCGCGGATGGTGGTGATGCTAGCGTTCTTCAAGCAGTTGTAAGAGCGCACGGAAAGCTCCAGTTCCTCCACCGAGCGATCGAGGTTCTCGTTGTAAACTGGCGCCGCCCGCTCTTGCAGAACCTCCTGCACCTCCGGCTCCTCCTCGAAGTTGATGAAAATGTTCATGTGGTCCTTGAGGAGCTTCGCTCCCAGGCCCACGGCATCCTGCGGAGTTATCGCGCCGTTCGTCCAAACGTCCAGCGTCAGCTTATCGTAGTCCGTCATCTGCCCCAACCGCGCCGCTTCCACAGTGTAGTTGACTTTGCGCAGTGGCGAATGCACCGAATCGACGGGGATGTACCCGATGGGGAGGTCCTCGTCAAAGTTCTTTTCCGCTGAAACGTAGCCGCGGCCGATCTTCACCCGCATCTCGATGTGCAGGCTGCCGCCCTCGCTGATGGTGGCGATGTTCACATCCTTGTCAAGAACTTCGATGTCCGGGTCCTCCTGGATCATCCGCGACGTCACTTCACCCGGCTTGTCGACGTTCAAGTAGAGGGCCTTCGGACCCTCCACGTTCATCTTCAGCGGAATCTGCTTCAAATTCAGAATGATGTCCGTGGCGTCCTCGACCACCCCGGGGATGGAGGAGAATTCGTGCATGACGCCTTCGATGCGCACGGCAGTAATCGCTGCCCCCTCGATCGAGGAAAGCAGCACGCGTCGCAAGGCGTTGCCGATCGTCGTCCCGAAACCACGCTCAAAGGGTTGGGCAGAAAACTGCCCGTACTTGTCCGTCAACGTATCGGTATTCGCTACCAGGCGCTTCGGTTTCTGGAATCCTTTCCAAAGCATCGCGTTCAAACCTCCCTGGGAGCCCGCCTTGACGCGGCCCCCTCTCCTGCACGCCCATCCAGACTACTTCGAGTACAGTTCGACGATCATCTGCTCTTGAATCGGGAAATTCACGTCCTCGCGTTTGGGCAGCGAAATGACTCTCGCCTTAAGACCCTCGCGGTCCAATTGCAGCCAAGGCGGAATGCTCCGGCCGCCGGAAAGATCCAGCGAGCGCTGCAACCCCACCAGGTTGCGGCTCTTCTCACGCACGGCAATTTCCTGCCCCGGGGCGACGGTGAACGAGGGGATATTGACCTTGCGGCCCGAGACCTGAATGTGGCCGTGGCGGACCAACTGCCGGGCCTCGGCGCGCGAAGCCGCCAATCCCAGGCGGTACACGGCGTTGTCGAGCCGGCGCTCGAGCATGAGCAACAAGTTTTCACCGGTCACGCCTTTCATCCGCGCCGCCTTCTCAAAGTAGCTGCGGAACTGGTCCTCGAGGATTCCGTAAAGACGTCGCAGCTTCTGCTTCTCACGAAGTTGCAGCCCGTACCCGATGACCTTTGGCCGCCGGGCCTTCCCATGTTGCCCCGGAGCGAAGTTGCGCTTCTCAATCTCGCACTTGTCCGTCAAGCACCGCTGCCCCTTCAGGAACAGCTTAATCCCTTCGCGCCGGCACAGCCGACAAACTGCTTCACGATACCTTGCCAAACCAACCTCCTCAGGAACGAAACACCCAATTCCGGTTTCGTCCTAAACTCTCCTGCGCTTGGGCGGGCGGCACCCGTTGTGAGGAATCGGCGTCACGTCCTTGATGTTGCGTACCTCGAGCCCCGCCGTGGCCAGCGCGCGGATGGCCGATTCGCGTCCGGCTCCCGGCCCTTTCACACGCACTTCCACGCTGCGCATGCCGTGATCGCGGGCCGCGTTGGCCACCCGCATCGCCGCCTGTTGGGCGGCAAAAGGCGTGCCCTTGCGCGAGCCTTTGAACCCCAGCGAGCCGGCGCTCGACCAGCAGACCACGCGGCCGTCGGAATCCGTCACGCTGACGTGCGTGTTGTTGAACGTCGCCTGGATGTGCACAATCCCGGTGGGGACAATGCGCTTTTCTTTTTTCTTGAAGACCTTCTTCTTGCCTGCTTTCGCTGCCGCTTTCGCCATGAATCCTCACTCCAGAATTTGGTGCCGCCGTCCCGGGCTAGGTCTTGGCCATAGACCGCTTCTTGTTGGCAATGGTGCCTTTCCGCGGTCCCTTGCGCGTGCGCGCGTTCGTGTGGGTGCGCTGGCCGCGCACGGGAAGGCTGCGCCGGTGCCGCATCCCGCGGTAGGAGCCCACTTCAATCAGCCGCCGGACGTTCATCGCGGTCTCTTTGCGCAGGTCGCCTTCCACGGCTCCCTCTTCCTCGATGATCTGGCGGATTTTCGTGACCTCTTCTTCAGTCAGATCCTTGATCTGCTTGTCCGGGTTGATGCCCGCCCGCATGAGAATGGAAAGTGATCGGGCACGGCCGATCCCGTAGATATAGGTCAGGCCGATTTCCGCGCGCTTTTTGGGTGGCAGATCCACCCCCGCAATTCTCGCCATTTCTACCCTCCCGTCTCACCAACCCTGGGCACCGCGTCCGCAGGGCTCCCGGCTCGCTGCGCCTTCGAAAGAATTCACCCCTGCCGTTGCTTGTGCTTGGGATTCTCGCAAATCACCCGCACGATCCCACGCCGTCGAACAATCTTGCACTTGGAGCAGATCTTTCGGACCGACGAACGCACCTTCATAGGATTTCCTCTCACTTCGCGCGGCGACAACTCCCGCCTGGATACCAGCCGCATCGTGCCCGGGCCGTTCCTGCCTTGCGCTCTCAGAGCGCCTCGGCGCTGATTCCCTGCTCACTTGTACCGGAAGACGATCCGCCCCCGCGTCAGGTCGTAAGGAGAAAGCTCCACAGCGACCCTGTCGCCGGGAAGAATGCGGATAAAATTCTTCCGCATCTTTCCGGAGATGTGGGCCAGGACCCGGTGTTTGTTCTCCAATTCCACTCGAAACATCGCATTGGGTAGCGATTCCAGCACCGTAGCCGTAACTTCGATTGCGTCTTCCTTCGCCATACTTCTATTAGGCCTCGTTCCCGCCGAAGCGTCCTTCCCGCCGGACGCCGCGCGGCATAACTATAAACGCGTTAAGACGTCGGGTCCATTCCGGGTGACCGCCACCATGTGCTCGAAGTGCGCGGACAGCCTACCATCCACCGTAACGGCCGTCCAGTTGTCGTCCAGGACGCGCACCGCAGGCCCCCCGGCATTCACCATGGGCTCGATGGCGAAAACCATGCCCTCTTTCAGCAGCGGCCCGTGGCCCGACTGGCCGAAGTTGGGGATCTGCGGTTCTTCGTGCATCGCCTTGCCGATGCCGTGGCCCACAAACTCTCTCACCACGGAGTAGCCGTTTGTCTCGGCGTGCTGTTGCACGGTCGCCGAAACATCGCCGAGGCGATTGCCCAGCCGCACCTTATCGATCGCCAGTTCCAGGGCTTCTTCGGTCACTTTCAACAGGCGCTGGGCGGATTCACAAATGGCGCCCACGGGCACGGTCAGAGCGGAATCACCGTAGTAACCGTCGACGACCACGCCCATATCCAGGCTGAGGATGTCGCCTCCCTTGAGCGTGCGGCGCTCTGAGGGAATGCCGTGGATGACCTCGTCGTTAATCGACGTGCACAGGCAGCAAGGATAACCGCGATAACCCTTGAATGCCGGCCGCGCGCCCAACTCCTTCAACCGCTTCGCCACATACTTCTCAAGTTCGAGCGTCGTGATTCCCGGCCGGACCTGGTCGCGTATCTCCCCAAGGAGCTGCCGGACCATCCTGCCGCTACGCCGCAGCTTCTCGACTTCGGTCGGTGACTTACAGATAATCATGCTTGCGATAGAAACTCCAGCAGCCCCTTGGCGATCGTCTCCGGGTCCTTGTTGCCGTCGACTTCGTGCAACACCCCCTGCGCACGATAATACTCGATGAGGGGGCTGGTTTGCCGGTGGTACGCTTCCAGCCGCTGCCGGATAGTTGCCTCGTTGTCGTCCGCTCGGTACAGCAGTTTACCGCCGTCCTTGTCGCAAATCCCCTCGACTTTGGGCGGACTGAAATGGACATTGTAGATCTCTCCGCACACCGAGCACGTCCGCCGCCCCGTCAAGCGTTTCAAGAGCAGATCTTCATCCACCTCAATGTCCAGCACCTGCGGCCGCCCGCGCCCCTTCGCCTGAAGCACCCGATCCACAAACTGTGCCTGCGCGATAGTGCGCGGAAAACCATCCAGGATGAAACCCTTCTGACAATCCGGTTCGCCGATGCGCTCCTCCACGATCCCGCAGACGACCTCATCCGGAACTAGCGCACCGGCTTCCATCTTGGCCTTAGCCGCCATTCCCAACGGCGTCTGCTTCTTCACCGCGTCGCGCAGGATATCGCCGGTAGAAATCTGGGGAATCCCAAAGTGCGTGGCGACTTCCCGCGCCTGCGTTCCCTTCCCTGCACCCGGAGCTCCCAGGAAAATCAAAGCATTGGCTGGCATGCCTTCCCTCCGAACACCCGATCAACCTCGATCCCGAACTTAGCCTTGACCGTCAAGACAGCTTCGCTAAACCTGATACAGGCCGAACGTAATCGTCAACATCCCTCAACTTCGGGATCGAGGTCAAGAAGCTCGCCGTCCCCGGACCCGTCCCTTTTTCAAGAAGCCCTCATAGTGCCTCATGATGAGCTGAGCCTCGACCTGTTGCACGGTGTCCATTGCCACACCCACGACGATCAGGAGCGAGGTGCCACCGAAATAGAAGTTCACGTTCATTCCGTGCAGGAGCCAACCGGGAAAATTGGCGTCGAACCACGCCCCGCCCAACCAAGTGGGCAGGTGGTTCACGCGAAGCCCCGCCAGCATGATCTCAGGTATCAAGGCAACCAGGGCCAGGTAAATGCCGCCCACCCAGGTGATTTTCGTCAGGACATCATCCAGGTAATCAGCCGTGCGCTTGCCCGGGCGGATGCCAGGCATGAACCCACCCTGCTTGCGGACGTTATCGGCGACCTCGTCGGGGTTGTAGACAATCGAAAGATAGAAGTGTGCAAAGAAGATGATCATCAAGACGTACGTCAGGGTGTAAAGAGGCTCCCCGTACGCAAACACCTTGGAGAACCAAGCGAGGCCCATGCCGAAATAGCGGGAGATTGCAAAGCTACTTTGATCAAGGCGAAATAAGCCGAGCGTTTGCGGAAAAGTCAAAATGGAGACCGCGAAGATGATGGGCATCACGCCGCCGCTGTTCACTTTCAGCGGCAGATGGGTTGAGACGCCACCCATGATTCTCCGCCCCACCACACGTTTCGCATATTGAATAGGAATCCGCCGCTCTCCGCGTTCCACGAGGACGATGAAAGCGACGATCGCCAGCATGAACGCGAGCAGAAGCAGGAGAATAGGAAAACTCCAAACGCGCGTGACAAAGACCTTCTCATAGAGGTCGGCCGCAGCGCGCGGCAGGCCCACCACGATGCCGGCGAATATCAATAGAGACATCCCGTTGCCGATGCCTCGCGAAGTGATCTGTTCGCCCAGCCACATAATGAAGACCGACCCCGTCGTCAGCGTGAGCACGGTGCTGAAAACAAAACCCGGACCCGGGTGGTTCACCAGGGGAACGCCCACCGCCGTCTGCTTCTCGAGGGCAATGGCGATGCCGAAGGCCTGGAAGGCGCTCAAGCCCACCGTCATCCAGCGCGTGTATTCCGTGATCTTGCGCCGGCCCAACTCACCTTCCTTCTTGAGCTTCTCAAGGTGCGGGGATACCACCGTGAGCAACTGGAGAATGATCGAGGCCGTGATGTAAGGCATGATCCCCAGCGCGAAGACCGTCAGCCGCCGCAGGCTGCCACCGGAGAACATCGCCAGCAGTCCGAACAGCGAACCCGCCAATTGTGCAAACGCCTGCTCGAAGACGTCGGCATTGATGCCCGGCGTGGGAATGAACGACCCCAGGCGGTACACGGCGAGCATCAGCAACGTAAAGAGGATGCGTTTTCGTAGATCCGGAATCTCGGTGATGCTCTTCAGAGACTCGAACATTACGAAATGACCTCAGCCTTCCCGCCAGCTTTCTGGATCTTCTCGCGGGCAGACTTGGAGAAAATGTGTGCCGAAACCTGCAGCGGCGACTTCAGTTCGCCGCCGCCGAGAACTTTCAAGCCGTCGCCGAGCCGCTTGACCAAGCCCCGCTCGACCAGAACCTCAGGCGTGATCTTCTCTTTGGGTTTAAATTCCTCAAGGTCTTTCAGGTTCACCACGGCGTAATGCTTGCGGAATATGTTGGTGAAACCCCGCTTGGGCAGCCTGCGGTGGAGCGGCATCTGGCCGCCCTCAAATCCTGGCCGCATACGCATGCCGCTACGGGACCGCTGGCCCTTCGAGCCACGGGTCGCTGTCTTGCCGTGCCCTGATCCCATTCCCTGCCCGATTCGCTTGGAGCGCTTGTGGGCTCCCACGGGAGGTCGGAGTGCTCCGATATGTGTCGCCATATGCCTTCTGCCTATTTCTTGCTCGCCTTCGCCGTCTTGCTTACCTTTTGGGGAGCGCCTTTTTTCTTCCCCGCTTTGGATTTGGTTTCCGCTGCTGGGGCGGGTTTGACTTTCTTCGCGGCCGCTTTTGCCGGGGCCTTTTCTGCTTTCTTGTGTGCGGTCTTGGCTGGCCTAAGAGGCTCGGCAGCCTGCGGCTCCTCTTCCTCGGCGGCCGTTTCTACCGTGACCGCCTCACTCGCTGCCTCAGCCCCAACCGCTTCTGCAGCGGGCTTGACGGGCGCGGCGGGCGCCACCTCCGGCGGGTGCACGGTGTATTCCGGCACCGACGCCCAGGCCGGGGCGGGAGTTTCGGGAACAATGGCCAGCAGGTGCGGCACCGCCGCCACGATCCCCCGAATCTGGGGAGTATCCGGACGCACGACAATCTGGTTCAGCCGCTTCAACCCCAGGCTGCGCACGATGGTCTTCTGGCGGTAGGTGAAACCGATCCCGCTGCGCACCCACTTGATGCGAATCGTCTTGTGCGTCTTATCCGACACGGTTCCTCAACCTCGCTAGATTTCTTCCGGCGTCTTGCCCCGGCTATCGGCAACCTCTTGGAAGTCGCGCAACTTGAGCAGCGCATCCATCGTTGCCTTCACCACGTTATGCGGATTGGTCGTTCCCAGAGATTTCGTCAGGACATTCTGAATTCCTGCCGCCTCCACCACGGCGCGAACTGCGCCACCCGCGATCACGCCCGTTCCGGGCGGCGCGGGCTTCAGCAAGACCTTGCCTGCCCCGTAGTGACCCAGCACAGTGTGCGGGATCGACCCCTGCGTGATGTTCACCTTCACCAGCGCTTTCTTCGCGCACTCGATGCCTTTGCGAATCGCCATGGGAACTTCGCGCGCCTTGCCGGAACCATAGCCGACAATTCCGGCGCCATCACCCACCACGACCAGCGCGGAAAAACTCAGGTTCTTTCCGCCTTTGACCACCTTGGTGACCCGGTTAATGGAGATCACCTGGTCTTTGAGCTGCAGTGCGTTCGGATCAATCCGATTGGCCAAATCTTCCTCCCGCCGTACCCCCTAGAATTTCAGCCCCGCCTCGCGAGCCGCCTCTGCCAGCGCCTTAACGCGCCCGTGATAGGCATAGCCGCCGCGGTCGAACACCACGCGAGGAACGCCCGCAGCGATAGCCCGTTGGGCCAGAACCTGCCCCACCACTTTCGCCGCGGCGACGTTGCCGCCGCTCTTGAGCGTCTTGCGAACTTCCTTGTCGCGCGTGGACGCCGCCACCAGGGTGAGGCCCCGCGTGTCGTCCACAACCTGGGCGTAGATGTGTTTGAGCGATCGAAAAACGTTCAAGCGAGGCACCGGCGCCCGCCCGCCCATGCGCGCGCGGATTCGCAGGTGAATCCGCCGGCGTGCCGCATCCTTGGAAACCATCTGTAACATCAGGAGCTCTCCGCTTTCCCCAGCTTCAGATTACCCCGCCTTGCCTGCACCGCCGGCGGCCGCTGCGGCCTTGCCAACTTTCTTCTTCAGGCGCTCGCCAGTGTAGCGAATGCCTTTGTTCTTGTACGGATCCGGGGGCCGCAAGGCGCGGATTTTCGCCGCGATATGGCCCACCAGTTGCTTGTCCACGCCACGGACGATGAGATGGGTCTGCTTCTCCACGCTGATCGCGATCCCCTCAGGAACGGGGAATTCGATGGGATGCGAATAGCCCAGCGCGAAAGTCACCGCCTGGCCCTTGGACTCGGCGCGATAGCCAATCCCCACAATATCCAGGTGTCTCTCGAAACCCTGGGTCACGCCGCGCACGGCGTTCGCCAGCAGGCTCCGCGCCAGCCCATGCAAGGCCGCGTGCTCCTCCGTTGCGCGCTTCAACAGCAAGTGGCCATCCTGCTTCTCGAACTGGATTCCCGAGGGAAGAGGAATCCGCAAAGTTCCCTTCGGTCCCTTCACCGCCAGCGACGATCCCTCCGCCTGCACGGCAACTCCGGAGGGCAAATCAATCGGCTTACTGCCTATTCTCGACATAGCTTCAGTTCCTGTCATTCAGTCCGGAATCGGACTCCCGACTCGTTCTTCTGACTCCGGACACCGGACTCCGGACTGCCAGACTCTAAGAGACGCTGCAGAGCACTTCACCACCCACGCCCGCCTTGCGGGCGGCCTTGCCAGTCATCACTCCGTGTGGCGTGGTGAGGATGCTCACTCCCAGTCCTCCCAGGATTCGCGGAACCTCGCGCGCCCCCACGTAGACGCGCCGGCCCGGCTTCGAAACACGATCCAGGCTGGAGATGGGACTCGCGCCGTCGGTTCCGTACTTCAGGAAAACCTTCAGCACTTTTTTCTTTCCTTCGTCACCCACCTTGAAGTTGCTGATATAGCCTTCTTCCTTCAGGATGCGCGCGACCTCGATCTTGAGCTTCGAGGACGGCATATCGACGCGCGGGTGGCGCGCTCGAATCCCGTTTCGGATCCGAGTAAGCATGTCGGCAATGGGATCAGTGACGGCTGACATAAGACTCCCGATTCTGCGTTTGCATGACCTCTCGCCCAGGCCTACCAGCTCGATTTGATGACGCCCGGGATTTCACCGCGCAGCGCGAGCTGCCGGAAGCAAAGGCGGCACATCTGAAACTTGCGGAGGTAACCACGCGGCCGGCCGCAAATCAAGCAGCGATTCCGGTGCCGAATCTTGAACTTCGGCTTCCGGCGTAATTTGGCCATCATAGAAGCACGTGCCACGTTTTACCCCCCGGCCTTTTCACTGGCCTGTCCCACCGCCTGGCGACGCTGCGCTTCGGACCTGAAAGGCATCCCCAGGTGCCGCAGCAACGCCATCGCTTCGGCGTCGGTCCTGGCATCGGTGACGATCGTGATGTTCATGCCTTTTACCTTTTCGACCTTCGCGTAATCGATCTCCGGAAACACCAACTGGTCTCGCAGTCCCAGAGTGTAATTGCCCCGGCCATCGAACGCCCGTGTGGAGACGCCGCGGAAGTCGCGAACGCGCGGCATCGCCACGTTCGTGAGGCGATCGAAGAATTCATACATGCGATCGCCGCGCAGGGTCACCATGGCCCCGATGGGCATGTTCTTGCGCAGCTTGAAATTGGCGATCGACTTCCTCGCTCGCGTGATCACGGGCTTCTGTCCGGTGATCTGCCCCAGCTCCTGCGCGGCAGAATCGAGAAGCTTGGCGTTCTGGATGGCTTCCCCCAGGCCCATGTTCACCACGATTTTCCGCAACCGCGGCACGGCGTTGGCGTTGGGGTATGTGAATTCCTTCACCAGGGCCGGCACGACCTCCTTCTGATATCGCTCTTTCAGTCTCGGAGCCATGTTCGCGTTCGGTCCTCCCGGCCTTTACTTATCCAGAGATTTTTCGCATTTCGCGCAGATGCGCACCTTCTTGCCCCCGGCCATTTCGCGGTGCTGGATGCGCGTCGGCCCGCAATCGCTGCAGACCAGTGCCACGTTGGAAACGTGAATAGGGCCTTCCTTCTCCAGAATTCCGCCACGAATCTGTTTGGCGGGATTCGGCCGCACGTGACGCTTCACCATGTTCACGTGCTCGACGTAGATCCTCTGCTTCCGAGGTTCAACTTCCAGAACCCTTCCCCTCGTCGGCTGGCCGGAAGCACCTTTGCTACGCCCCGTGAGCACTTCCACGATATCGTTCTTGCGAATATCCATTGACAATCCCCTTACAAAACCTCAGGCGCCAGAGAAACAATCTTCAAGAACTTCTTCTCGCGCAGCTCGCGTGCCACCGGCCCGAAAACGCGCGTACCGACCGGCTCGCCCACGTCATTGATCAGCACGGCAGCGTTCTCGTCGAACCGGATGTAGCTGCCGTCGCGTCGCCGCTGCTCTTTGCGCATGCGCACGATGACGCACTTCACGACTTTGCCCTTAGGTATTGCGCTGTCGGGGGCCGCCTCTTTCACGGCCGCCGTCACCACGTCGCCCAGGCCCGCCTGCAATCCCACATCACCGCCGAGCGGCAGAATGCAGGAGAGCTTGCGGGCGCCGGAATTATCGGCCACCTGGAGAATGGTTCGCATCCCGATCATACGTCCACCTCCAGCACGGGACCGACCAGCGCCGCCTTGGTCAGGATCTCCACCACCCGCCAGCGCTTGCGGCTACTCAGGGGACGAGTCTCCTGGATTCGCACCGTGTCGCCCACGCGACACTCATTCTTCTCGTCATGGGCCAGAAACCTCTTCGACCGCCGCACCACGCGTTTGTAAAGCGGATGGGTCACTTGTCGCTCCACCGTGACCACCACGGTCTTCTGCATCCGGTTGCTGGTCACAACTCCGACTTTTTCCTGCCGCCTCGTCTGCATAGCGCCCTGCGCCTGTCCAACTGCTGTCTCCGTCACCGTTCACCTACTTCGTCTGCGCAGCGCCCACCTGGCGCTCGCGCCGCAATGTTTTTACCCTGGCGATCCCCTTGCGCAGCTCCCGCACGGCGTTCAGGTGCTCGGACTGGCCGCCCGCCATCCGGAATTTCAACCGAAAGAGCTGGTCTGAAAACTCGCGCTCCCGAGTCGTCAGCTCGTCGTCGGTCCACTCCCGCATTTTCTCTGCGGGCCACTTCCATCGCTTGTCTTTCTCCAGCTTCATGCGCTCCGCTCCACGATCCGTTAAGCTGCCGCGGCGCGCGCCACGAACCGCGTCGCCAAGGGCAGCTTGTGACTGGCCAACCGCAAGGCTTCACGCGCTTCGGCCTCCGTCACACCTTCCATCTCAAACAGCACCCGGCCCGGCTTCACCACCGCCACCCAGAACTCCGGCGCGCCCTTGCCTTTTCCCATGCGGGTTTCGGCGGGTTTCTTGGTCACGGGCTTATCCGGGAAAATTCGAATCCAGAGCTTCCCGCCGCGCTTGATAAACCGCATGATCGCCACGCGGCTCGCCTCGATCTGGCGGTCGGAAATCCAACCCGGCTCGACCACCTTCAAGCCGTAATCCCCGAAGGAAAGGTCGGAACCGCGCCAAGCCTTGCCACGCATGCGGCCGCGCTGCTGTTTCCGGTACTTGACTTTGCTCGGCATGAACATGACTTAGTTCTCAGTTCTCCGTATTCAGTTCTCAGTTGGTGCGTCCAGGCAGCTTCCTCAGATGCCTGTACTGGCGACCGAGAACTGACGGCTTCCTTTACGCCACCGGCGCCATGGCAACCGGTTCTTCGACCTTCTCAACTCGGTGTTTCTGCTCCAGAATCTCGCCGTTGTAAATCCAGCACTTTACGCCGATCACGCCGTAGGTCGTCATAGCTTCGGCAAGTCCGTAATCGATGTCTGCCCGCAGCGTGTGCAGGGGCAGACGGCCCTGCAAATACCACTCGGACCGAGCAATTTCCGCGCCGTTCAATCGGCCGCCGCAACGAATCTTGATGCCTTTGCAGCCGAACCGCAGCGCGGAATCCACAGCCTTGCGCATCGCGCGGCGGAAGGCAACGCGTTTCTCCAGTTGCAGGCAAATCGCCTCCGCGACAAGCTGCGCGTTCAGTTCCGGCCGGTGAACTTCCTGAATGTTGATGGGCAGCACTTCGCGGCCGGTGCGCTTCTGGATTTCCTGCCGTAGCCGATCGATTTCCGCACCCTTGCGACCGATGATGATGCCCGGCCGCGCGGTGTGGATGGTGACCTTGAGTTTGTTCCCGGGGCGCTCGATCTCGATGGACGCCACACCCGCAGCACGCAGCTGGTCCTTGAGCCGCTTCTTAAGCTTGAGGTCTTCGTGGAGAAGGTCAGCGTACTCCTTCTTCGCAAACCACCGCGACTTCCACGTCTTGTTATATCCCAGACGGAAGCCGTAAGGATGAACCTTCTGACCCACCTTAAACCTCCTTGATCTTGCCGGTCGCGCGCTGCGCTCTGCCCCTTGCGGCGAGCGAGGCGCGGATCCCACGGCTTAAGCCTCCGGCGCTTCGACCACGACGGTGATATGGCTGGTCCGGCGCTGGTAACGATAGGCCCGACCCATGGGCGCCGGCCGGACGCGCTTCTGCCGCGAACCGTCGTTGACGTAAATCCTGGAAACCACTAGTTCATCCACGTCGAGATGTTCGGCCTTCTGTTCGGCATTCGAAACGGCCGACCGCAAGACCTTCTCGACCTCACGGGTGATACCCTTCTTGGTGAAATTCAGGATGTTGAGCGCCTCACTGACGCTCTTGCCGCGGATCAGGTCCACTACCAACCGTGCCTTCTGCGGAGAAACTCGGACGTATTTGTAAGTAGCGCTGGCTTCCATCAATTCACCTGGATTTCGGGGTCATCGACCCGAAAATTAGCTGCCGCCTCCCGCACCCGCCGGAGGAGGCGTAGCCGCCTTGGGAGCAGCGGAAACCGGCGGGGGCGCCGCTGCCGCGGCGGCTTTTTCTGCCGCGATCTTCACACCGTGCCCCTTGAAGGTGCGCGTCGGTGAAAACTCGCCCAGCTTCTGTCCCACCATGTTCTCCGTGATGTACACGGGAATGAACTTCCTGCCATTGTGGACGGCCACGGTGTGTCCGACCATCTCGGGCACAATCGTGGAGCGCCGCGACCAGGTCTTCACCACTTTCTTCTCGAACCGTCGATTGAGCAGTTCGATCTTCTTCATCAAGTGATCGTCCACGAACGGACCCTTTTTCAGCGACCTTCCCAAGTTCCCCTCCCTTTATTTCTTCTCACGCCGCTTGACAATGAAACGGTCCGTAGACTTGTTGTTCCGCGTCTTGTAGCCGCGGGTCGGTTGGCCCCAAGGGGTCACGGGATTACGGCCACCGGAGGTTTTGCCTTCGCCACCTCCGTGTGGATGGTCCACCGGATTCATGGCGACCCCGCGCACCGTGGGTCGGATTCCCATCCAGCGCCTGCGACCCGCTTTGCCGATGGAAAGGTTCTCGTGATCGAGATTCCCCAGTTGCCCGATAGTGGCTATGCACCCCATGTACACCTTGCGGACTTCGCCCGACGGCAGTCGCACTTGGGCGTAGTCACCCTCTTTGGCCAGCAACTGCGCCGCACCCCCGGCGCTGCGGACCAACTGGCCTCCCTTCCCGGGGCGCAACTCGATGTTATGGATCATGGTGCCCGCGGGAATGTTCTTCAGGGGCAGAGCATTGCCGGTGACGATATCCGCTTGCGGACCGGACACCACGCGGTCTCCCACCTTCAGACCCAGGGGGTAGAGGATATAGCGCTTCTCGCCATCGGCATAGTTCAGCAAGGCCACAAAAGCGGAGCGATTCGGGTCGTACTCAATGGTCGCCACACGCGCGGGAACACCAACCTTGTCACGCTTGAAGTCGATGCGCCGGTAATGGCGCTTGTGGCCGCCGCCCCGGCGCCAGATGGTAAGTTGCCCTTGGTTGTTCCGCCCTGAGATGCGGATCTTCGGTTCCAAAAGCGGCTTGTACGGTTCTGAGGAAGTGATTTCCTCAAAGGTCAAGCTGGTCTGGAACCGGCGGGTTTCGGTGTAGGGTCGGTATGTTTTGATTCCCATAACCTTCATCTTCCGCGGCACGCGCCGCTCAACAAATCAATCTCGCCTACGCGCTGTCCACGTCTTCCGGAACTTTCTCTCCGGCCCGGAGTTTTACATAAGCCTTCTTCCAATCCGGCCGGTGGCCAACTGTGCGGCCCCGGCGCCGCATCTTCCCGCCATAGCTCAAGGTATGCACAGATTCCACTTTGACCTTGAAGACGGTCTGTACGGCTTCTTTGATCTCGGTCTTGGTGGCGTGCGGATCGACCTTGAAGCACAAAGTCTGGGTGCGCTCCTTCACCGCCAAACTCTTCTCGGTCACGATCGGCTTCTGCAGAACCTGGTAAGGGCTCCTGATCATCGCAGCGCCTCCTGGAGCCGGGTAAGCGCCCCCTCGGAAATCAGAACCCGGTCGTGGCTCAGCAGGTGGTAAGGATGGAGATCGTGGTGCCGCACCACGTCACACCCTTCGACATTCCGGGAAGAGAGTTCCAGGTTGCGGTTGGCAGCGTCGTTGACCACTAGCACCGTTTTCTCGACGCCGAGCTTGTGGAGCGCCCCGGAGAACAGGCGCGTCTTGGGCTCGCCGAGATTGAACTGATCCACCACCGTCAGCTTGTGCTCCTGGAATTTCGCCGCCAGCGCCGCCCGTAGAGCCCCTCGAAGCATCCCTTTCGGAAGCGCGTAGGAGTAGTCGCGCGGCTGGGGGCCGTGTGCAATGGAACCGTGCCGCCAAAGGGAGCTGCGATTACTGCCCACGCGCGCCCGGCCCGTCCCCTTCTGCCGCCAGGGCTTCTTGCCGCCGCCGCTCACTTCGCCGCGGCTCTTCGTTTTGTGCGTGCCGCGGCGCTCGCTGGCCAGATACTGCTTCACCGCATCCCAAAGCAGACTCTGATTGGGCTTGGCGCCGAAGACTTCATCGGGCACCTGAAGCTCTTTCACCGTCTGCCCTTCGAGGTTTTTGACTTCCAACGTCGCCATGGTTTCGCGTCCGTTCTCTATTTATGAGGGGCCTTGGCCTTGTGCACAACTACATAACTGCCCTGGGGGCCCGGGACAGCTCCCTGCACCAGCAGCGCGTTCTCGTCAGAGAGAACCTGCACGACTCGCAGATTCCGCACGGTCGCCCGCGCATGGCCCATGTGCCCTGCGGCGCGCATCCCCTTCATGACCCGGGAAGGAAACGCCGACGCGCCGATCGAACCCGGGGCGCGGTGAAACATGGAGCCGTGCGCCCCGCCGCCTCCCCCAAAGTGATGCCGCTTGTGGACTCCCGCAAACCCTCGTCCTTTCGAAACACCCGTCACATCGACCAAGTCGTTGACGGCGAAAACGTCCACCAGAACCTTGTCGCCGATCTTCAGGTCGCCGGCATCCTGCGCCAGGCGCACTTCGCGAAGGAAACGGACCGGGTTCGCGCCCGCTTTCTTGAAGTGTCCCTCCCTCGGCTTATTCACGTGCTTGGGAGGAGGCAACTCCACCAAACCGAGTTGCGCCGCTTCGTAGCCATCCTTCTGCGCCGTCTTGCGCTGCACCACCACGCAAGGTCCTGCTTTCAGCACCGTGACCGGGATCACGTCCCCGTTCTCAGCGAAGACCTGCGTCATTCCGAGCTTCTTACCGAGAATTCCAGTTACCATAGCTAATACCCCGGGATTCGGGATTCGGGGTTCGGGGCTTGCCGAATCCCTACCCCCGAGTTCCCAATCTCGATCACTTCGTGTGCTCCTTGCCAAACGCCTTGATCTCGATGTCCACTCCGGAAGGCAAGTCGAGCTTGGTCAGGGCTTCAATCGTCCCCGAGGTCGGCTCCAGGATATCCACCAGCCGCTTGTGCGTGCGGATCTCGAACTGCTCGCGCGATTTCTTATCCGTATGGGGCGAGCGGAGCACGCAGTACTTGTTTTTGATGGTGGGCAAAGGAATCGGCCCCGCCACCTGCGCTCCCGTGCGCTTCGCCGTCGAGACAATGTCTGCCGCCGACTGGTCCAGGATCCTGTGATCGTATGCCTTCAAGCGGATTCGAATTTTCTGATGTAGCATCAGCCCCTGCCTTACTGCATGATTTCGGCGACGGTGCCGGCGCCGACGGTATGGCCGCCCTCGCGGATGGCGAAGCGCAGGCCTTTCTCCATGGCGATGGGCGTGATCAGCTCGATCGCCAGGCTCACGTTATCTCCCGGCATCACCATCTCCGTCCCCTCCGCCAGCGTCGCCACCCCCGTCACGTCCGTGGTGCGAAAGTAAAACTGCGGCCGGTACCCATTGAAGAACGGCGTGTGCCGTCCCCCCTCTTCCTTCGTCAAAATGTACACTTCCGCCTTGAACTTCGTGTGCGGCGTGATCGACCCCGGCTTCGACAGCACCATCCCCCGCTCCACGTCATCCTTTTCCGTTCCCCGCAGCAGCACCCCAATGTTGTCGCCCGCCTGCCCTTCGTCCAAAAGCTTCTTGAACATCTCCACGCCCGTCACCACCCGCTTGAACGACTCCGGCCGCAGGCCCACGATCTCCACTTCCTCCTGCACCTTCACCTTGCCCCGCTCCACCCGCCCCGTCACCACCGTGCCCCGCCCTGAAATCGAGAAGATGTCTTCCACCGGCATCAGAAACGGCTTCTCAATTTCGCGCGGCGGCAGCGGTATGTAGCTGTCCACCGCCTCCATCAATTCGTGAATCGATTTCTCCCACGCCCCGTCCCCTTCCAAAGCCTTCAGCGCCGAACCTCGAATCACCGGAATCTTGTCCCCAGGAAATTGGTACTTGGTCAGCAGCTCCCGTACTTCCACTTCCACCAACTCCAACAGCTCCGGGTCCTCCACCGCGTCGCACTTGTTCATGTACACCACGATGTACGGCACGTTCACTTGCCGCGCCAACAGCACGTGCTCGCGCGTCTGCGGCATCGGCCCGTCCGTCGCCGCCACCACCAGAATCGCCCCGTCCATCTGCGCCGCGCCCGTGATCATGTTCTTGATGTAGTCCGCGTGCCCCGGACAGTCCACGTGCGCATAGTGCCGCTTCTTGGTCTCGTACTCCACGTGCGCGATCGCAATCGTGATCCCCCGCGCCTTCTCCTCCGGTGCGTTGTCGATCGAATCAAATGCCCGGAACTTGACCTTCGGGTTCTCCTTCGCCAAAACCTTCGTGATCGCCGCCGTCAACGTCGTCTTGCCGTGATCAATGTGCCCGATCGTCCCCACATTCATGTGCGGCTTCGACCTGTCAAATTTTTCCTTGGCCATAGCTCATTGCCTCGTCAATCAGAGATTCAACTGCCAAGCACAATGAAGAACTCGTCACTTCCACACGGTGCGCCCCTGCACGCGGGCGACGACCTCCTCCGAGATTGCTGCCGGGGTTTGTTCGTAGCGCAGGAAGTGCATGGTATACGATGCCCGGCCCTGCGTGCGCGAGCGCAGGTCGGTGGCGTAACCGAACATTTCCGCCAGCGGCACCGTGGAGCGAATAACCTGCGTTGAGCCGCGTCGCTCCATCCCCTCCACCCTTCCGCGACGGCTGCTCAGATCACCCAGGACATCGCCCATGAATTCTTCCGGAACCACCACCTCCACTTTCATCACCGGTTCCAGCAGCACCGGCTTAGCCCTTCGCACGGCTTCCTTGAAGCCGAGCGAGCCCGCAATCTTGAAAGCCAATTCCGAAGAGTCCACCTCATGGTAAGAGCCGTCGAGGAGTGTCACGGAGACGCCATTCATTTCATAGCCGGCCAGCACCCCGGTTTCCATCGCTTCGCGAATGCCCTGATAGGTCGGACCGATGTATTCCCTCGGGACCACGCCGCTCACGATTTCGTCGCGGAAGAGCAGGTTCAGCTCAGCGTCAAATTTGTTGGTGGATTTCTTTCGGCTGAGTTCGGCGATGGCGTTGAGGTCGGGATGCGGCAGAGGTTCGACGCGCAACAAAACGTGACCGTACTGGCCGCGGCCGCCGGTCTGGCGAATATATTTGCCTTCGCCCTCCGCGCTGCCGAGAATGGTTTCGCGATACGCCACCTGCGGGCGGCCCACGTTGGCGGCCACATTGAACTCGCGCACCATGCGGTCAACCAGGATTTCCAGGTGCAGCTCACCCATGCCGGAAATCAGCGTCTGACCCGTGTCGGGATCGGTATGAACCTTGAACGTCGGGTCTTCCTGGGTGAGCTTGGCGAGGGCGTTCCCGAGTTTCTCCTGGTCGGCTTTGGTCTTGGGTTCGATGGCCACCGCGATGACCGGCGCGGGGAAGTCCATGGCCTCGAGAACGATCGGAGCATCCTCATCGCAGATGGTGTCGCCGGTGGAGACATTTTTCAGACCCACTGCCGCCGCGATGTCACCCGCGTGCACATCGGAAATCTCTTCGCGCTTGTTGGCGTGCATCTGCAGCAGACGCGAGACACGTTCGCGCCGGGCGCGGCGCGGATTGTAGACCGTGTCACCCTGCTGGATCTTTCCGGAATAAACCCGCAGGAAGGCGAGTTGACCCACAAAGGGGTCGGTCATGATCTTGAAAATCAGCGCCGCAAAAGGCTCCTCGTCGTCGGCCTTGCGAGTCAGCGTCTTCTCTTCATTCTCGGGATCAGAACCTTCGATGGGCGGGACGTCGACAGGGGAAGGCAGGTAGTCCACCACGGCGTCGAGCAAGGGCTGCACGCCCTTGTTTTTGAAAGCGGCGCCGCAGACCACCGGAAACGCCTTCATGGCAATCGTGGCGCGACGGACGGCGGCACGCAGATCCTCCACCGAGATCGCTTCGCCATGGATGTACTTTTCCATGACAGCGTCGTCCACTTCTCCGATTGACTCAATCAACTGGTCACGATAGTGCCGCGCCTTCTCGGCGTAGGCAGCAGGGATCTCGAGTTCGTCGAAACCCGCCCCGAGAGTTTCTTCCTTCCACACAATGGCGCGCTGAGCTACCAGATCGATGATCCCTTCAAAGTTGTCCCCCGCTCCCAGCGGGAGCTGGATGACGACCGGGTTGGCGTGCAGCTTGGAACGTAGCTGGCTGACGCAAGTTTCGAAATCTGCGCCGGTCCGGTCCATCTTGTTGACGAAGACGATGCGCGGGACGCGGTACTTGTCGGCCTGGCGCCAGACGGCTTCCGTCTGCGGCTCCACACCTTCGACCGCCCCCAAAATAGCAATCGCTCCGTCAAGTACCCGGAGCGACCGTTCAACCTCCGCCGTAAAATCCACGTGTCCCGGCGTATCAATGATGTTGATTTGAATGTCCTTCCAAAAACACGTGATGGCCGCGGAGGTAATGGTAATGCCGCGCTCCTGCTCTTGTTCCATCCAGTCCATGACGGCGGTGCCTTCGTGCACCTCACCCATCTTGTGCGTCCTCCCCGTGTAGTAGAGGACACGCTCCGTCGTGGTGGTCTTACCGGCATCAATGTGCGCCATGATGCCGATATTCCGATACCTCTCGAGTTGTACCTCGCGCGGCATAAATCCCTAAGAACGAACAAACCCGGACCCGATCTCAATCCCCGGGATCGAGATCCGAAACCCCCGCAATCAGTTGAGCCAAAATGCCGCCGCAGGCGGCTGCAAAACGGATCGTGGGCCGGGGAGGCGCCACATCCCGCCTTGCTCAAGGTCATCCCGGTGAAACAGGACTACCAACGGTAATGGGCAAAAGCCTTGTTGGCTTCGGCCATGCGGTGCGTATCGTCCCGCTTCTTGATGGCGCCGCCGCGATTGTTCGCTGCGTCCAACAACTCCGCGGCCAACTTCTCCACCATGGACTTCTCGCCCCGCTCACGCGCATAGCCGATGATCCAGCGGAGACTCAAGGAGGTCTGACGATTCCGATTAACTTCCACCGGCACCTGGTAGTTCGCCCCCCCAACTCGTCGAGTCTTCACTTCCAGGGCTGGCTTCACGTTGTCAACCGCCTTCTTGAAGACCTTTAGCGGCTCATCGTTGGCTCGCTGTTTGATCATCTCAAAGGCGTCGTACACGATATTCTGGGCAACGCTCTTCTTCCCTCGGATCATGACGCAATTGACGAGCTTCTGCACCAGAGGATTAGCGTATACCGGATCGGGACCTATTTCTCGACGTTCTACCGTACCTTTACGTGGCATATCCTGACCAGAATGATTTTCGCGGAAGAGCCTCCGCTCTTCTTCCTCGTACTAAGCGGCCTTGGGCCGCTTGGCTCCATACTTCGACCGCCCCTGTCGGCGATCCGTGACACCGGCGGAATCCAATGTGCCCCGGATAACGTGATAGCGAACTCCGGGGAGATCCTTGACGCGTCCGCCCCGGATCAACACGATCGAGTGCTCCTGCAGATTGTGCCCGACGCCCGGAATGTACGTGGTCACTTCCATGCTGTTGGTCAACCGCACGCGCGCGACCTTGCGGAGCGCCGAGTTGGGTTTCTTCGGCGTCTGCGTGTAAACGCGAATGCACACGCCGCGTTTCTGAGGGCAACCCTGCAAAGCCGGGCTCGACGTCTTGTAACGTGGCTGCCGCCGACCGAGACGAACCATCTGGCTGAACGTGGGCATCCGATAGCCTCGCGCGCTCCCGCACCCAGCGTAGTGTTTTACGGACACATGTACGGGGTGTAATCTGGCTTATGCCAAATCCTTACAAATGTATCAGACCGAACAAAAAACTGTCAAGGGTTTGCGCGTAGGGGAAGAATCGAAATGCTCAGCGCATTTCCAGGATTTCCCGCTCCTTGCTTTTCGCCTGACCTTCCAGTTTTTCCATGAACTCATCGGTCAACTTCTGAACTTCCTCCAGGCCGCGCCGCTCATCATCCTCGGAGATTGTCTTGTCTTTCAGAAGCTTCTTCAACGCTTCGTTGGCGTCGCGGCGAATATTGCGGACAGCGGTCCGATGATTCTCCATGACCTTGTGCAGGTGCTTGACCAGTTCCTTCCGCCGTTCCTCCGTGAGGGGCGGGATGGGCACCTTTAAGATCTTGCCATCGTTAACCGGGTTCAACCCCAGGTCCGAGGCGCGAATGACCTTTTCAATCACCGACAGCAGGCTGGGATCCCAGGGTTGGACGGTGAGCAGCGAGGGCTCGGGAACTCCCAGCGTGGCCACCTGATTCAAGGGCGTGGGCGTCCCGTAGTACTCCACCTTCAGATGGTCGAGCAAGGCCGTGGACGCGCGCCCGGTTCGCACCGAAGCAAGTTCCACCCGCAAATCCTCCAGGGCCTTGATCATGCGGGTTTTGGCCTGCGCAATCGTCTCTTTGATCATCGTACCCGCCTTTCCTGCCCGGCCCTCAGCGGCCCACCAACGAGCCCACCTTTTCACCCAACACCACGCGCTTGAGGTTGCCCGGGACGTTCAGGTTGAACACAATAATGGGCAGGCTGTTGTCCATGCACAAGGAGATCGCCGTCGTATCCATCACCGCCAGACCACGCGAAAGCACCTCCAGATAACTGATGCGAGCAAACATCTTGGCATCCGGGACCTTCTGGGGGTCGGCGTCGTAAACGCCATCCACCTTGGTGGCCTTTAGGATGACCTCCGCCTTGATTTCCATGGCCCGTAGTGCGGCAGCGGTGTCGGTCGAAAAATACGGATTCCCCGTCCCCGCGGCAAAAACCACGACCCGCTTCTTTTCCAAATGACGGATCGCGCGGCGGCGAATGAAGGGCTCGGCAATCGCGCGCATTTCAATAGCGGTGACCACGCGCGTGTATGACCCCAATTTCTCGAGCGCGTCCTGCAGGGCCAAGGCGTTGATCACCGTCGCCAGCATGCCCATGTTATCGGCGACGACCCGGTCAATCCCCAACGCCGAAGCTGCCACGCCGCGAATGAAGTTGCCGCCGCCCACCACGATGGCGACTTCCACGTCCATGCTTCGCACTTCATGAATTTCCTGGGCAATGCGCGCGGAAACCTCCGGGTCAACACCGAACCCCTGGGAGCCCATCAGGGCTTCACCACTCAACTTCAGCAGGATGCGATGAAAGGCAGGCTGGCTCATGTCTTAGCTGGTTGCGACCTGACCGGAGCTCTTACACGCGGGACGTTCCTCCCGAGCAGCGCAAACCCCGGTCCGCCTCCCCATTCCGGTCCCGAGCGCCACACTGTGCGCCCGACGCGACGCCAATGGGCCGGCCTAAGCCGGTGATGGCTCCGAGCCCGGCTTTGCCGCTTTCTCACCGACTTTGAATCGCGAGAACCGGGGCACGGTGATGTTCTCACCAAACTTGGCGATCTTGGAAGCGATCAACTCGCCCACGGTCAGGCTACTACCGCTGTCCTTGATGAAGTGTTGTTCGTAAAGGCAGTAGTCCTCGTAGAACTTTCCAAGCTTCCCTTCCACGATCCGATCCAGCACGGCGGGTGGCTTTCCGGAGGCCGTAGCTTGCGCGCGCAACACTTCCTTTTCGCGATCCAACACTTCCGCTGTCACGTCTTCCTTGCGAACGAAGCGCGGGTCAGTGGCGCAGATCTGCATGGCCAGGTCATGGGCCAGTTGCTGGAACTCCTCGTTACGCGCCACGAAGTCCGTTTCGCAGTTGACCTCGACGAGCACGCCAATCTTCCCGCCGGCATGGATATAAGAACCCACCACACCTTCGGAGGTAGCGCGCCCGGCCTTTTTTGCCGCCGTCGCCACGCCCCGTTTGCGCAGCACGGTGAACGCCTGTTCCAGGTCACCCTGGGCCTCCTCGAGGGCCCGCTTGCACTCCATCATAGGAGCGCCACTAATCTCACGCAATTTCTTGACTTGCTCCGGAGAAACACTCATTCTCGCTCAAATCCTCCCGACACGAAAAAGCTAGGTGTCCTCACCACCGCGCCTACCTCAAGGGTCCCGATCTGAATTCGCGGGTACTACGCAGGGTCCGGCGTGGTCTCTCCCCCGTCCTCGGGTTTACGTCCGCGGGGCTTGAGTTCGCCCGGCTTCCGCTTCAGTTTCGGCACACGCACGCGCCCGTCCGCTACGTCCTCCGCGGCCAGCACGGCAGAAGACAGGCCGTCCCCGCCCTCCACCGCCAACGCTTCCTCCTCCCCCGCATGCTCCGGGGGCGGTATCTCACCCGCCGCGATGGCGGCGGCCAGGCGCTGTCGTTCAAGTTCCTCCGCAGCCTTCTCGGCCGCAACCTTCTCTTCCTCGAGCCGTTTCTCCTCGGCCGCCTGGCGGCCTTCCAGAATTGCATCGGCGATGCGCGAGGTGAAGAGACGGATGGCGCGCAGAGCGTCGTCGTTTCCGGGAATCACATGGTTCACCAGATCCGGGTCGCAGTTGGTGTCGACAATGGCCACCACCGGGATCCCCAGCTTGCGCGCTTCCTTAACGGCAATCTCCTCGTTGTGGGAGTCCACCACAAACAAGACGTCCGGCATCCCCGGCATCTCCTTGATGCCCGCGAGGTTCTGTTCCAAGTGCTTCCGCTCGCGCTCCAGCCGTTGCACTTCCTTCTTGGTGAGGAGATCGTAGCGGCCGTCGCGGCTCATATCGTCCAGCTCCCTCAGCCGCTGGATCGATTTCTGGATCGTGGCGTTATTGGTCAGCAACCCACCCAGCCAACGATGATTCACATAGAACATCCCGCAGCGCGTGGCTTCTTCGGCGATAGCCTCCTGGGCCTGTCGCTTCGTGCCCACAAAGAGGACCGTCTTCCCCTCGCGGGAAAGATCGGACACAAAGCGGGCAGCTTCTTTGAACAGTTTAAGGGTCTTCTGCAGGTCGATGATGTAAATCCCGTTGCGCTCCCCGTAGATGTAATCCTTCATCTTGGGGTTCCATCGGCGGGTCTGGTGGCCGAAGTGAACGCCGGCCTCCAGGAACTCCTTCATGGTTATATTTGACAAAACCTCACCTCGCTTTGCAGGCCTTCAGCCGTCAGCGCTCAGCAGTCAGCCCAACCTCTGTGGGCAGGCGCTGAAAGCCGATCGCTGAGTGCTGAGAGCTTCTTCAACGCTTCGAGAACTGGAACCTCTTGCGTGCGCCCTTTTGACCGTACTTCTTCCGCTCCTTGGCGCGCGGATCGCGCGTCAGGAAGCCAGCCTGGCGCAAGCGCGCCCGGAGCTCCGGGTTGAAAAGCACCAGGGCGCGCGCGATCCCCAGCCGCGCGGCTCCCGCCTGGCCATGGATGCCGCCGCCGCAGGCGTTCACCAGAATGTCGAACTTGCCCACCAGCTCGGTGGCCGCCAGCGGTTGCTGGACCTCGGCCCGCAGGGCTTCCGAAGGGAAATAAACGTCCAGCGCTTGCCGGTTGACCAACATCTTGCCTCCACCCGGACGCATAATCACTCGCGCCACCGCAGTCTTCCGACGACCTGTTGCCGTATATTGAAGCAGCTCAGCCACAGTCACTCCGCTCTTCTTTGGATTCTGAGGGATTCCAACTAGCGCGCCAGGGAAAGCGCCTGCGGGGACTGCCCCGCATGGGGGTGGGTCGATCCCACATACACCTTTAGCCGCCGAGCCAAGCGGTCGCGCCACCGATTCTTGGGCAGCATGCCGTAAATCGCCTCGCGAATCAGCTTCTCCGGTTGCGTTTCAAAGAGCTTTCGCGCCGTGATCTCCCGGAGCCCTCCCGGATAACCCGTGGTATGGCGGTAGACTTTCTCGTCGAGCTTCTTCCCTGTCAGCCGAACTTTTTCGGCGTTGATGACGATCAAACCGCGGCGATGATCGACGTGCGGGGTGTAATCCGGCGCATCCTTGCCGGTTAGAACCCGCGCGGCGCGCGCGGCCAGTCGCCCCAGCACCCAACCTTCAGCATCTACCACGCGCCAGTGAATCTGTCCTCGACGCGCTCTAGCCAGGTAAGTCCCCACTCTACTCTCCGTTTGAACCCTCAGACTGCAAACTTCTATTTGTACTTGAGAAGGCCCTTTCTTGTCAATCGACTTTCCCCGAAAGGGTTCCCCGCAGCGATCGACCCACCCACGCGCTGAACGGCCACTTCCCCACCGCTCGCGAACGCGGGCCCAATTTAAGTCACATTGTGATATAATCTCGCGCTATGGGGCGCCAAAAGCGATCCGGTGGAAACCATCCCCTCCAGTCCGAGACGTTGCGCCGCCTGGCATGGTTTCGCTATCGGGTCCGCCGTTTTCTCCGTTTCAGCGAGAGAGTGGCGCGCTCTTGCGGCATCACACCGCAGCAGCACCAACTCTTGCTGGGAGTGGCCGGCTACACGGGCCGCGGCTGGGCAACCATTTCCGAACTCGCGGAGTTCCTGCAGGAACGGCACAACGCAGTCGTGGGCTTGGTGCAGCGTGCCGCCGAACGGGGACTGGTCCGAAAGCTCCAAGGCCAACGGGACCGGCGCTTCGTCAAGGTCCACCTCACACGCCGTGGCGTTACGATTCTTGAAAAGATTTCGCGAATGAACATCGCGGAGCTCCGGGACCTTCAGTTCGAGATCTTGAGGAGTCCCCAGAGCCGCCCGCGCGACATCCCCGCTGCTCAGGGCGCTTGATCACATCCGAAGCTGTCAGCGAGATCGGCGATCAGCTCTCGGCTAAGGCATTAGCTGACTGCTGACTACTGACTACTGATCGCTGAAAGCCTCAAAAAGGCACATTCCATGGGACCTAATCCATCGCATGCTTCCCGCTGGTTTCGGGAGTACGGGAAGGCTCTCGATCCCGACATCCTCAAGACCTCCGCTTTCGCGGTTCTCGTAGGGTTCATCGGCGGCTTGGTCGCGCAGGGCCTGCTCGAACTGATCTACCTCTTCACCAACATTTTCTTTTACGGGAAGTGGTCGTTCGCGATCACTTACCCGGTCCATCATCATCTGGGAGCGTGGGTGATCCTGATTCCGCCGGTCGGCGCGACGCTCGTGGGAATCATGATCCACTTCTGGGAGCCGACCCTGAAAGGCCACGGCATTCCGGAAGCGATGGAGGCGGTGTTGATCGGCAAGAGCAAGGTCCGCATGCGCGTCGGCATTCTGAAACCTCTGGCCACGGCGTTCGCTATCGGCACCGGGGGACCGTTCGGCGCGGAAGGTCCTATCATTCAAACGGGAGCGGCCTTAGGTTCCATCTTCGCGCAATTCACCAACCTCACCCCTTACCAGCGCCGGGTCTTGCTGGCGGCTGGCGCCGCGGCCGGCATGGCCGCCACCTTCGTCGCGCCCTTCGCCGGAATCCTGGTGGCGGTCGAACTCCTGCTCTTCGAGTTTCGGGCGCGCTCCTTCATCCCCGTGGCGATTTCCTCCGTCGTCGCCACCGCCGTGGCCGTGCACTTCCGCGGCTGGGCTCCGCTGTTCCCGACACCCGCCTTTTCGCTCGTCAGCATGCAGGAACTCTGGCTCTTTGCCCTGATGGGAATTGTGATGGGACTGATCGGGATCGCCATGATCCGTGTGCTTTTCTTTCTTGAAGACGCCTTCGACCGGTTTCCGCTCAAACCCGCGGCTATTTGGGCGCCGGTAGCAGGAGCTCTGGTACTGGGTCTGATCGGTTATCTTTACTCCCAGGTTTTCGGGACAGGATACGACACGATCCGCGACATGCTGAACGACAAGCTGGGAACGCAAACCCTGCTGGGGGTTTCGGCCGCCAAGTTTGCGGCGCTGGTGATCTCGCTGGGCTCCGGCACGACCGGCGGCGTCTTCGCGCCCTCGCTGATCGTGGGCGGCGGAGTGGGAGCCGTGTACGCCGACGTCTGGCGCCACTTCTTCCCACACCTCGTGAGCGACCCGGCTTTCTATTCACTCGTCGCCATGGCCGCGGTGTTTGGCGGAATTGCGCGCGCGCCGTTCACCTCCATCGTTTTCCTGTTCGAACTCAGCCGGAACCCCAACGCGTTGCTTCCGCTGGTGGTCTGCTGCGTGGTGTCAGACGGCTTCGTACGGCTATTCAGTGCGGAATCCATCATGACCGGGAAACTCCTCAAGCGCGGACTGATCGTGCGACAAGACTATACGGTTCCGATTCTTATGCGCGGCCGCATCGAACAGGTCATGCGCAAGAACTTCACGGTGGTCAAAGCGGATGACGATGTCCAGCCGATTGTGCGCGAGGTCTCGCCCGAACAGGCAGGCGTCATCCCGGTCACCGAATCGGATGGCAGCCTGGCCGGCATCATTGAGGCACACGACCTCCTCAAGGGCTTCGACCGCAACCTGAAAGCGCGCGAGATCATGCGGAAAGACTACGTCGTGGCGCATCCAGGTGAGACCGTGGACGAGGTCACTCGCGACATGGTCATTCACAACGTCGAGAACATCGTCGTGATCGAAGGCAATGGCCAGTCGAAGCCCATCGGCGTGGCCCGCGCCGCAGACATCCTGCGCTTGCGACGCTGGGTCATTGAAGAAGAAGGATTCGGGAATCAACCGGTCCGCGCCAAGGCCTCCCCACCTGCTGCCTCCGGAGCGAAAGCCTCACCCCCCAGCCGTGGCTAGCCTTGAGTCATTCCCACGAAAGCGGGAATCCACGACGTTCACTGAACCGTGCGTCGCCAACGCGCGCGTAAGGGTGCGCCAGTGCTTCGACTTCGCTCAGGCCCCTGGGCCTGCCGAAGGACGTGTGCGCCCGCAACGGTGGTAAGCACGGCGAGCGCTCGTCTCGGCGTGGACTTTGCGGGCCGACGCGCGGCCCTGCCCTTACGCGGCCCATTCGGGAATCGCTAACCCGCACCGCAGCAGTCAGCCCGCTGACGCATTGCGCACAGACTACACGATCCCAAGGCGCAAACCTCCATGGATTCATTTCTCTCGCTCGGCCTCCGTATTGTGCATGAGTGGTCAGGCGGTCGGGCGAGTCAAAGAAGATCCGAGGCGCCTCCCTACGCAGTCAAACGGCTTGAGTAGGCCAAAACTCCAATGGCCAGCATCAGGAGACATACTCCATAGACCATGACCTTCTTGGCGGCGCCGGATGTGGCTCTCCATTCGCCGGTCAGAACGCCCAAAGCGTTGCCGGTGAGGATCGAGCAGATCAACATCATGGGGTAGCCCAGGAAAGCTCCGAAGCGTCCGATGCGGGTCGCTCCCATCCCGTAAACGACTATGCCCACAGCCCAAAGGACTCCCATAACAACCGCTCCCAGCCAGTACAGACCCGTTCCTCCCGCCAGAAACTTCTTGAGCGTCATGTTCCGCCGACCGAGATAAATACAATAGCCAACGTTTACGAGGTAATTTGAAGTGAATACTAACGCCCAGATGGCATTGGTGGCATTCGTCGGGCTGACGCCCTGCTGGATCGCGGCGTCCGCGATATTCTGGCCAAAGATAAAACCGAAGTTCACGAGCGCAGACAGAACTCCCGAGGCAAGGCAAAAGAAAAGCCCTATTTTGAAAGGAGTGCGCGGAGAGGAAGCCGTCAAGTCCCTCAGCCCGGCGGGTTTGAGCGATTCTTCCTTGAGGCTTCCTGCTTTGGCGCACGCCCAAAGTCCCAAAATCATCACCACAATTCCGGCCATCAGAACAAGCCCGGCGGGTCGCAACAACTGCTCAGGGTACTTCATCAAGAGAGGGACAATGGAGCCGCCAATCGCGACGATGCCCATGATCAGGGAGAGGCCCAGAGACATTCCGACAGCGGCGATGCCCAACCCGAAGAACACTCCGCCAATTCCCCAACCTGCACCAAAAAGAATGGCGTTGATGATCGCCGTCGAGGACGAATGTCCGTAAACGTTAAACAGACCCGGCACCGTGATGATCGCCAGCGGCCAAGGCACAAGAAGAAGCGCCATCAGCGAGCCCGCTCCCCAGGTATTTTCCCATTGCCACCTGGGCGTGTATTTTAGAAGCAGAGAGTAGCCGCCCTCCATGACTCCGCCCAGGATGATGAGTATCAATCCGATTCCAAGAGAGCTCTCGGCCATTTTGGAACCCCTCCTCTCAGCAAGATTTGGTCATCTACAACCCTTGGCTTTGTTTCCACCGGGAGGATGTCCCAACCAGGCCCGGCTGGCGTGCCTGGCAGATTCCCGCCGTTTCGCGGTTGCGAACTGATTGGCAGGAATCCCGCTGCGCGTGATTGAATCGTGGCGCCGCGCTTGCGTAAACCTGCGTAGCGCATTCAACAGAGTGATCGCTGCGCACGACTAAGGCCGTCCCGATGTGGCCGCCATGAAGAACGAATTAAATGATCCAGACTGAAACCGGCGGCTTCCTCGGACCTGCTTGCATGCCCTCTGATCATTCACGCCGGAACCGGCTTTCGGATAGGCATATCCGATGCGGCGATGCGCACGGGCACCCTATGTCTCTCGAAAGGTTCAGCGTTCAGCCGAAGTTCGCGTTGCTCGTCATACAAGGGGCAGAATTTGAGGCCAAGGTTACTGTATTTGCCTCCAGCCGCCCGATTGTAAGGCAACAGGTCAACACGCACCAGGCCCGGCAGGTTGCGGACCGTCTCAGCAATTGCGTTCAGGTTCTCATCTGTATCTGTCACCCCCGGCACAAGGGGAACTCGGATGACAAAGGACGCTCCCAGAGAACTTAACAACCGCAGATTCGAAAGAATCGGCGCGTTGTCTGCGCCCGTGAAATGCCTGTGCGCGGTACTGTCAATGAGTTTGAGGTCGTAATAGAAGAGATCAACCTTCTCTGCCACTAGACGAAGTGCCGTCTCGGTTCCATCCCCTGAGGTATCGAAAACTATGTGGAGGTTATCGAGCCGGTCACACACCTCCGTGACGAATTCCGCCTGTTCTAAGGGCTCTCCACCTGAAAACGTGACGCCACCTTCGTTGGCACGAAGTATGTCCGCCTGCTCGTTCAGGAGGGCCGCAAGCTCTTCCGAAGTGTAGTCCTTCCCGATAAGCCGATCGCCTGCCTGTCCGTGGATGATCTGCGGATCTCGAATCCAGCCGTCGGGGTTGTGGCACCACGAACAACGAAGCGGACATCCCTTGAGGAATACGGTGGTTCGGATTCCTGGCCCGTCATGAAGGGCAAATTCCCTGATGTCGAACACCACGCCGGACTTCATGGTTCGCCTATGTAAACCTGCGCTCTCCCAACTCTCCCGGGCGCGTATTCCAGCAGCCGGTAAGTCGGGATTTGAAATACTACATCGCGTAAATGTGGCGGGCGATAACGTGATCCTGATATTCCGGCCCAAGTTCACAGAAATAGCCGCTCCAACCCCAGACGCGCACAATCAGGTTCTTGTGCTTTTCGGGATGCTTCTTGGCGTCGAGTAGCGTCTCGAGATTCACGGTGTTGAGCTGGAGTTGTTGACACCCGAGCTGTGCGAAGGTCCGTACCAACATTGCGACTTTGCCGACCGCCTCAGCATCGCTGAAGACACTCCCCGAGAGCTCCATGGTGATAGGCCCGCCATTGAACACTCGGCGGTAGGGAATTTTCGCGAAGGATTGTAGGACGCTTATAGGTCCTCGTATCGGTGCATTGTTCGATGGTGCGAGATTCGCGCTCAAAAACTCGCCCTTCCTCCTCCCCTCGGCGGTCGCTCCGACGGCCGGCTCCCGCATGCCTTCCTTGCCGCGGGCCAGCCACACGTAATACATCGCCGAACCTGTGCCTGGTCGCACGCGCCCTCCTCGGCCGTTGTCCTGGATCGCCTCGCAGGCATCGGCGAACCACTCAAACAACTTGGTCATCAGGGCATCAGCCGCTGCATCATTATTGCCGACCTTCGGCCCGTCCTCTGCGAGCTTGCGGCGAAACGGCTCATATCCCTCGAAGTTCGCCTCCAGCGCCGCGAGCAGTTCCTGCGGCTGCACCGACTTGTCTTCGAAGACGAACCGGCGGACTGCCGCCAGCGCATCAGCGGCGTTTGCCGAGCCCGCTCCGTGCACGCCGAAATTGTTGTACTTGAGGCCGTGAGAGAGGTCCCGTGCCCGTTCGAGGCAGCCGTCCATCAACACCGAGTAATAAGGAGCAGGCGGAAGAAACAGCTTGCGGTAAGCGTCGACAAGCTGCTGCAACTGCTGACGAATATCCTCCGCGGTTCTCTGGCAGATTTGTTCAAAATTCTCGCCCTGACCGAGCCCCTTCCGGATGCCGGCATCAACCGCGGCAGGCATCGACACCGCCCCGATGTTGACTACCTCCATACCCTTCCCCGGAATCAAAAATTCCCAGCACGCAGCCACAGCATAGTCCCGCGCGTCCTCCAGTTCATAGCCGTGCTTGACTAGGGCGGGGATGATTACGGCATCATTCGAGTATTGCGGGAAGCCGAGTCCCTTGCGCGTGAGCTGGGTCGCCAAGGTCAGCAGCGACAAGTCCGTGTGGGGAGTGAATCGAAGATTGATTTTCGGATCGATCATGTTCGTATAATGAGCAACCCTGATCGCCATCCAGGTCAACTCATTCACGGCATCGGCGCCATCTCTGCTCGTACCGCCCAGCATCAGGGATTGCCCGTTGTCACCCTGCTGGACGCCGGGATAAAGGTCGCTGTCTTTGTTGAGGCTTATGAAAAACTCGGCAAGCAGTTCCTCGGCCGCGGCAAGCGTCAGGCGCCCACTATCGAGGTCCTGTTTGAGATACGGCCACATGTATTGATCAAACCTACCCAGGCCCACGTGATAGTGCCCGCCCATCCAGACGACAGCGTGGAGGATCCGCAAGGCCTGCAAGGCCTCGTGGAAGCAACGCGGGCGGTGAGCCGGAACATGCGCCAGTATATCGGCAAGATCGTTTCGGCCCTGTCTACGGGCTTCCTGGACGTAGCTGTTCGCCAGCGCCAGGACAGCCTCGATCGTTTCAATTGCGCAGTCGAGGAATTCCAGGCTGTCCGGGTCGTCCTGGACTGACTCCCGAGCTTTCGCTGCCGCCTGCCTTCGACCCTCGAGGCCTTGCGACAACACCATCCCCCAGTTCGCACAAATGTTGCTGATCGGCCCCAGCTCGTGGAGGGTTCGGTCCTTTGTCAGTTGAGACCAAGTTTGCGGGTCATAGATTGGTGGAACCGTCCTGATTGTGCGCAGAACGACAATGCGGTCGTCGGACTCAATAACTGGATGTTGCCCCTCCGCCTCGCACATACGGCGAACGAGCCGCGCTGCGCGACGAGGCCACGAGAGTCCGTCCCGGTCGCATTCAGATAGCACATCCGGAACTGTGTCTTTCCGGAACCGCTTGTGTTCGCCGTCTCGCACCCGGCTCTTCATTCGATCGAGCCTGTTGGTGTCGAACGCAACCAACCAGGGCTCCGCCGCCCCTAACGGCACATCCGACGTCTGTCTCATGACTGAGCTCCTCGCATATGGGATCACGGCATTCAAGCTTCGGGAGGGAAAGACAATCTCGTGCAAGAAATTGCCACTTTCTGAGCCTGTTAAAGACTATCAATTATAGACTACGGACCTCGAGGATCTTGCGGTAGTCCTCCTTGTTGAGCTTGGTTACATACGTTCCCCTTTGGGGGTGTTCCTTACAAACCCTTGGTATTCGAGCTCTTTCAAGGCCTCTCGCAAAGTCGGTTGGCCAATTCCTAGCTTCGAGGCGAGTCGCTGCTCAACCAGGCGTTCTCCCGGCGAGAGAGCCCCGCTGATTATGGCCTTTCGCAGCATGTCACCGGCAGCGTCTGCAGCTGAACGAACATCAATGCGTCTTAGTTCCCCAATTGATCCCTCTTTGGGCGGAGCCACGGCGTTGGAACCTCCTCGTGTGGCGGTCGCATCGATTGCCTTACCGCCATCTCTAGTATAAATACTCTATAATATGACAACTTTCAAGGGTACGCTTTCGGCGGAACAGGGGGCATTGTCGGTGGGCAATAAGTTATCTATAATCGCTGTGCAGAATGTTTCTTCAGCCTGATCACTGTTACGCAAGCAAGGAGGTCCGATGGATTATTCACGTAGGGAATTCATGCGGGGTCTGTCTGCCCTGGGTATGACTTCGCTGGCTCCGTCTGCGGCCTTGGCCAAGCCCGCCGCAACCGCCTTGGGGAAAGCTCCCTCGACGTCGACTTTCGCGGAATGCCATTCACTGCTGCCAATCCCACTGTCGCAAGTAGTCCTAGAAGACGAGTTCTGGAGCCCTAAGAGGAAGGTCTGGCAGGAAGTGACGATCCGCGACTGTTTCCAGAAATTTGAGAATGACCGCGGCGGGGCTCTGAACAATTTCGATAAAGTGCGGGATGGTGTCCGGGGTGGACATGCCGGACCGCCCTGGTATGACGGTCTGATCTACGAAATGATCCGTGGCGCCTCGGACTTCCTCGCCACGCAACCTGATCCGGAGCTTGACCGGCAACTGGATGGGTACATTGCGCGCATTGCAGCCGCGGCGGCCAAGGATCCGCATGGGTATCTCAATACCTTCACCCAGCTTGACGAGCCAACCCACCGGTGGGGGCTGAACGGCGGATTGCAGTTGTGGCAGCATGAAGTCTACAACGCAGGCGCGCTGGTGGATGCGGGGGTGCATCACTATGAAGCCACCGGCAAGACGACTCTTCTGGCGGTCGGGGTGAAATTCGCCAATCATATGACTGAGATCATGGGCCCGCCACCCAAGAAAGCCATTGTCCCCTGCCATCCGCTTCCAGAGGAAGCCCTGGTGGGGCTCTACGAACTGTTCCGCGACGAACCCGGTCTGAAGCATAAGGTTCCGCTGCCGGTGGACGAAACCGCGTATCTGCGGCTTGCCGAGTTCTGGATCGACGACCGCGGTCACAACATTGGAAAGCCGGATTGGGAAAAGGACCGGCACGCCGCGGAGGAGTTCATCCGCAACCAAGAGTATGGGGATGGCCGGCCCTCCTGGGGAGCCTATGCCCAGGACGATAAGCCTGTCGTGGAGCAGATGGATATCCACGGGCACGCGGTCCGAGCGGCGCTGCTTTGTGCCGGATTATCAGCCGCGGCCAGAGTTGACCACCGGGAAGATTACTCCCAAGCCGCGCTGCGCCTCTGGGAAAGTATGGTCTTGCGGAGAATGCATGTTACCGGCGGTGTGGGAGCCTTCGCGCAGGAGGAGAAGTTTGGAGCAGATTACGTCCTGCCCAACGACGCGTATTTGGAAACCTGCGCAGCCGTGGGCGCTGGCTTCTTCCATCAGAACATGAACCGACTGTTCGGAGAGGCGCGTTATGCCGACGAGCTGGAGCGCACCCTGTATAACGGAGCTCTGGCGGGAGTCTCCCTGAAAGGCGACACCTATTTCTACGAGAACCCGTTGGAATCTGGACCGAACCGCACGCGCTGGGTTTGGCATGAGTGCCCATGCTGTCCACCGATGTTCCTGAAGCTGATGGGTGCAATGCCCGGGTACATCTACGCCGCGGATTACGACAGCGT
>JAIQEZ010000035.1 GCA_020073545.1 Terriglobia bacterium
CGGAGCGCATCCGCGCGGGCGGCGCCGGCATTGCGGGATTCTACACGCCCGTGGGCGTGGGGACGGTGGTTGCGGAAGGCAAGGAAGTGCGGGAATTTGCCGGGCGAAGGCATCTGCTCGAGCGTGGGTTGACTGCGGACTTCGCTTTGGTCAAAGCCTGGAAGGGTGACCGCTGGGGGAACCTGATTTACCGGAAGACGGCGCGGAACTTCAACCCCATGATGGCGACAGCGGCGAAGGTGACCATCGCGGAAGTTGAGGAACTGGTCGAGCTCGGCGAGCTCGATCCGGACGCGATTGTCACGCCGGGCATTTATGTGCAACGAATTCTCGAAGGGGCGAATTACGAGAAGCGCATCGAGAAACGGGCGGTGAGGAAACGAGCTGATGGAAAAGCGTGAAATTATCGTGCGGCGAGTGGCGCAAGAGCTGAGGGACGGCTACTACGTGAACCTGGGAATCGGCATGCCGACGCTCGTCGCGAATTACGTGCCCGCCGGCATTGAGGTCGTGCTGCAGGCTGAGAATGGCATGCTGGGCGTCGGTCCCTTCCCGTGGGAAGGCGAGGAAGACGCGGATTTGATCAACGCCGGGAAGGAGACGATCACGGAGGTTCCGGGCGCCGCGTATTTCTCCAGCGCCGAATCGTTCGCGATGATTCGCGGCGGGCACATCGACCTGACGGTTCTGGGCGCGATGGAGGTTGACGAGAGAGGTAACCTCGCCAATTGGATGATTCCCGGGAAAATGGTGAAGGGAATCGGAGGCGCCATGGATCTGGTTGCAGGCGCCAAGCGGGTGATCGTTGCCATGGAGCACACGGCCAAAAACGGCCGCCCGAAAATCCTGAAGAAGTGCACGCTGCCGCTGACCGGTGAGGGAGTGGTGAACACGATCGTCACCGAGCTGGCGTACATTGACGTCACGCCGGACGGCTTGGTCCTGAAAGAACTTGCGCCGGGCGCGACCATCGAAGCCGTGCAGAAACTCACCGAGCCGGCGCTGCGGATTGATCCGAACCTGCGCGAGTTTCCGATCTGAGGCGTGTTGTCGGCCCTTCGTCCTCGCACGCTGCCCAACGCGTCCGCGCTTGCCGACATTTCCCATTGGAAAGGATGGTGAGTCCATGCTGGTCTCCAGGGTGTTAATTGCGGGTCTTGCTTTATTGCTCTTGCCTGTCGATCAAACGAGTTACCGGACGGAGATTGAGCAATGGCGGCACCAGCGTGAAGAAGCCCTGAAGGCCGAGGACGGATGGCTCACAGTGGCAGGGCTCTTCTGGCTGAAAGAAGGCGAGAACACCGTCGGCTCGAATCGCGGGAACAACTTTGTGTTGCCGAAAGCTTCCACCCCAGAGAGAGTGGGTGCGTTCGAATTCCATAACGGTGTGACGACTTTCCAGGCTGCCGCGGATGTCGCGGCAACGGTGAATGGCCGGCCAACGACGCGTGCCTTGCTCAAGCCGGATTCGTCGGGTCCCCCCGATCTTCTGAGCGTCCGCGGCCTGACGATGTTCGTCATCCAGCGTGGAAACCGCTTTGGGATTCGTTTGAAAGACAACAACAGCGAAATGCGCCGCAAGTTCACGGGCACCCTGTGGTTCCCGGTCAAGGAGCAGTATCGCGTCACGGCGAAATACGTGCCTTACGATCCACCGAAGAAGATTTCCATTCCCAACGTTCTGGGTGGCGTCGAGGAAGAGACCAGTCCCGGCTACGTGGAGTTCACGCTTAATGGGCAGCACTGCCGGCTCGATCCCGTCAACGAAGGCGACGGCCTTTTCTTCATCTTCAAGGACCAGACGGCGGGTAAGGAGACTTATCCCTCCGGGCGGTTTCTCAATACGCCCTTGCCCAAGAATGGCGAGGTGTTGCTGGATTTCAATCGAGCCGTGAATCCACCCTGTGCCTTCACGCCTTACGCGACCTGCCCGCTCCCTCCTGAGCAGAACCAGTTGCCGGTGCGCATCGAGGCTGGAGAACTGCGTTACGGACATTGAACGAGGTTTAGTCCAAGTCAAGAGGACGGCACGGGAACCCCGATTCAAGCCGTGAGAAAGGCCGGCGGGCGCCGTTGCTTTGTGAGATGCCGGGAGGTAATCTTCCTGCCGGACTCACGGGGGGTTCGCCGTAAGATGGACTGCCGGGGCGGCGAGCCGCTCGCCGCGCGCGCATTCGAGAGGAGGCACACGTGGAGATCAACAACATCGTCATTGTCAGCCTCACCTCGCCCAAGGAGAAGGTTTGGGGGCAACTACTGTCGCTGGAATCGAAGGGCGTCACGGTGCGCGGAATCGCGCTCGATGCCTTTGACGATTTTATCCGGCAGGTCGTCAAGCAGGAGGAAACCGCCGTGGGCTTGGAAACCATTTTCTTCCCCATGCACCGTGTCGAGCGCATCGCTCTGGACGAGCCCAGCGGTTCGATCCCTTCGCTTGGCCAGCGCTTCCATGCCAAAGTCGGCCTGACCATCCAGGAGTATCTCGACGTCCCCCGGATCTGAGTTCAACCGACTTCTTCTCCTCTCGCCCGCGTGGTCACCCCGGGTCCGTGGAGGCGAGAACTTCTTGGAGGTTGCTGAAAAACGATTCGGGCATGTCATCCTGAGCGAAGCGAAGGATCTTTGTCATTTCGCTCAGGGTAAACTGCGCGAAGAATCCCCGCATTTACCAGGCACCCAGAACTGCCGGGATTCTTCTCCCGCAAGGCAGGATCAGAATGACAGGTGAGGGGCATTCTTCAGCAACTTTCTAAGGGAGGTTTTGGGTGAATCGCCCAGAGATTCTGCAAAAGCTCGCATCACGATATGATCCCCACGCCGTGGAAGGGATGGCGCGGTTCGGAATCACCACGAAGAAAGCCTACGGCTGGCCGACTCCGGCGCTGAAAAAGCTGGCCCGGGAAATCGGCCGCGACCACGCGCTGGCACAGGAGCTGTGGGCTTCGGAAATCCTCGAGGCACGCGCTCTTGCCGCGCTGATCGACTTTCCCGAGAAAGTCAGCGAGCGGCAAATGGATAGGTGGGCCAAGGATTTCGACAACTGGGCGGTCTGCGACGGCACGTGCATTAATCTGTTTCGCTACACAAAACTCGCCCATGCCAAATGCGTCGAGTGGAGCTCCCGGCAAGAGGAATTCGTGAAGAGGGCGGCGTTTGCGCTGATGGCCGGATTGACGGTGGCGGACAAGACCGCGAGCGACCGAGCCTTCCTGAAGTTCCTGCCCCTGATTAAACGCGCCGCGGTGGATGAGAGAAACTTCGTGAAGAAAGCCGTGAACTGGGCGCTGCGCCAAATCGGCAAGCGCAACCGGAGATTAAACCGCGCCGCCATCGCCGCGGCTCGGGAAATCCACCGCCTCGATTCGCGGGCCGCCCGCTGGATTGCCTCCGACGCTCTTCGCGAGCTCCAAAGCCCGGCCGTGCAAGGAAGGCTGGCGATTAAGAAAGCGGCGCACTCGAAGGCGAAGGCGCGGGGGAAAAGGTTTCCTGTGGTGAGAAATCCGGCTTAACAGTGTGCTGAAGAACGTTCCAAGGATGTCATCCCGAGCCCATTGGCTGTCATCCTGAGGCGAAGCCGAAGGATCTTTGTCATTTCGCTCAGAGTACACGCCACGAAGGATCTGCAGTTTCCCCTCATGAACAACTGGGGGAAGCCCGTTTCCGCGGTTCCGATTCCCCTCGCATCGCTCAAGCTTAGATTGACAGCCCTTGCTAGTACTGGGTATATTGACTGAAGAGTGATGACTACCCGGATCTTAACACCCTCGAATCAGATTACCCTTCTGCGGCTGTTGTTTGTCCCCGTGTTCGCGATCTTGGTCTTGGACCAAAGCTATCGCGCGGCGCTTGCGGTGTTGACGGCAGCCGCGATCTCCGATGTTCTGGACGGCACCGTAGCTCGCCTGTTGAAGCAGGTAAGCCCCCTGGGTGTGGCGCTCGATCCGATTGCCGACAAGATTCTCATGACGACCGCCTACCTGACCCTGGCGTTTCGCGACGCTCTGCCCTGGTGGCTCACAATCCTGGTACTGAGCCGGGACATGGCCATCATTCTGACCGCGTTGCTGATCAGCCTCGTGGCCGGGTATCGCCCCTTCTATCCCACCTCTCTGGGGAAAGCGTCCACGGTGGGGCAAGTGGCGACGATTTTCGCGGCGGTCAGTCACGGGGCGCACGTTCCTCATATCTCGGCTGAACTGGTCATGATCTTCGTTTACCTTGCTGCTGCGCTCACGCTGGCTTCCGGCATTCATTATTTGATTGTCGTACGCCAGCGCTACGGGCACCCCCAAGTCGACGGGCCCGCTGAACCCAGTCTGAAGTAGCGCCGACCTTCAGGTCGGCACAATACGAAAACAATAAGATTGCTGACCTGAAGGTCAGCGCTACGAGGGCGTCGCCGATTCCCGCTTTGCCGTGGGTTCGCAGGCGTGGGAAATGCAAAAGGCCACGGCACGGGAGCACGCGAGCGTCTGTTGTAGGGGCGGGTCTCGTGCCCGGCCGAGAAAGGCGTTTGTCGCCGTAGGGGCGAACCTCGTGTTCGCCCGACTCCCGCGCCGCGGCTAGAGCCATTACAGCCTTCTCCCGGGGGAGAAGGTGGTCCCGCAAAGCGGGACCGGATGAGGGGCCTCGCACGCACGTCGTAAGCGGGGGCTGCATTCCCGCTGGAGCCTGCCCTGTGCCATATGGTGCAGGGCCTGCCTCGACACGTCCGGGGCGAATAGATGTGTGGTGGAACCTGGCCACCGAACAAACCCGCGCCCCGAACCACGACCAACGGCCAGTTTTCCCTTGACCGCGCCGCCAACCTTATAGATGTGCCACGGGTTATCTCGTTCCTTCTACGCCCTTCACGTAGGTCAGGTAGCCCTTTTCATCCCACAACCGATGGGTCGTCTTGCGGCTGCCGAAGATGCGATAGACCTCATCCATGATATCTTTCACAACCGGCATCACTATGTTCCGGTCGGGGCCGTCCCAACGGAAAATATCCCCTAAATTCACATCCTTCTCCACAGGGCGATGGGCTCCAGAGTAAGACCACAAAGCCGAGTCACTTAAAGAATTCGCCGCGCCGCGCGAAATTCCCAAAGAAAACTCCTCGATGTTTTCCATTTCCAAGATGAGGCGAATTCTTTCGGCGCCACGACCTTCGAGGATAGCTCTGCTGAGTTCCAGATGTCTCTGGAGTTCATACGACAGCCAGTAGGGATGAAGGGTCTTCCCCTCGTCCCTTGTTGGGTTTGCCTCCGAGTCCAAAGCCACTAGCCCGTCGGTGTACAAGGTGATGCGGAAGGTGCTCTTGATGTCCTGACGGACGGCTCGCGGAAAAAAGCCGAAAGAAACGCAATCCTGGAAAGGCTCTGGCCCTGGGGAATAGCGTATCTCCTCTGGGAAGGCGGAACGGTATTTCAGTAGGGACTCTTGCAATGAATCGTAAGGAATCTCGACGGGTCGCTCTGGTATCGAGTAGACCCCAAGGAATCCGAACTCTTTTGTGTTGTCAAGCTTGGGTTTGATCAACTTCTGATGGGCCTCCAGCCTACTTTTCCTGCCATTTGCCTTGTCGGCGCTATCGCTTCCAGGCAACTCGCCCGCGCGGAAAGCCCTGGTGACCTGCTCGATGAGGGATGTCATGTGGAAACTTTTGATCTGATCTGGTGCCAATTCGGCGATGCCGTCGGTGGTCCTCCTGAAGTACCATACTGCTCCCGAGCCCGGATCGTAATAGCAGTAGGGTTTGTTGGCCTCGGCCGGCACTCTGACCATTGCCACCTTCCGACCCTCCACAACAAAAAAACGAACGGAGAGTGAGGCAATCGGGGGACGTATTCGGTCCTCGGCCCAATGACCCAGGTCTTCCGCGCTCGGGCACTGGGTGAGACCTACCACATAATCCGGGAATACGGTCTCGAGGTCCTTCATGCTTTCCGACACACCGTAAACCAAGAGGCCGCCTTCTTCATTTGAGAAGCTAACGATGTACTTGCAAATCTCCCGAATGTCGTACTTGTCGCCTTTCTCCGGGAATGCGCTCTTGAACTCCAGGTTGAGGTGCCCGGATTTGAAAGCACGATCGCGGAGGAACGCGGCGACATCGCTATCGTCGAGCTCAGCGAAGTTCTTAACGGGATGAATCATCCTGTCGATGTCCATAGGGCGAAACCTCCGCCTGCTAACCTTCCAGCGGAAACCACTGTTTGAGCACCCTCCTCAACTTCAAGAAAGCGGGATCTGTGCAGTGCTGAAAATCTACCCTCTCGGCGAGGTCGCCATAGTTGGATGAGGAACGCTGGGTCTTGGAAAGTCTCCATGCATTCAGCACTGCCTCTTTGGGTCGATGAGGTTTCTGCTGACCTTGGATTAGGTATCCCTCTTCAACTAACCACTTTTCTAAGCGCGCTCTGCCTCCGACCCAGCCGAGAGCCCTCTCCACATGAGGCGAGTCGCTCCAGAACCACACTTCCAGCTCGGGATCGATAGCGATGGCTGCGGAGCGGCCGCCCCACCCGTTTTGTGCCAGCCTCGTTTCAACCGACCTCTCGAGATCCTCTCTCGGGTCGAGCCGGCCGCAGCCGTGTCGGTCAAATGCTACAAGAGCGTGACTTGTCACGTGCTGGTAAGACCGCAAGAAATCATGCGACGAGCGCAGCACTGCCGGATCATGCCGTGGATGGACCCGAACCTGTGTCTCAATTGGGCGTATCTCAAGGTCTTCGTGCCGAACCAGTAGGGCCGTGAGCGTATCACCCATGTCCTTGCAGGCCGCTAGGACTATTAGGTCCATCACTGTTCACCGTGGACCGATCTCTTACCCCAGCACGCCGGCCGCAAACAGATCGCTAAGGTTCACTTCCCCTTTCCATTCCTTAAGGGCCGGGTGCTGGTCGCCGGGCACGATCTCGGTTCCTTCGGCGGTCCTGGTAAAACAGAGAAGATCCTCTGGCTTAGCCAAACTCAGCAGGATTGGCGAATGGCTCGCCATGAGCACCTGGTCGTCGTAGAGGGAGGACAGCGACTGGTAGATTGTCTCAACCGCGGTTGGGTGAACCGCGTTTTCCGGCTCCTCAATCAAGTAGACCTGGTTTGGCTCCGGCATATACGCAAGGATGGTTAAGGCCAAGAGGCAAAGAGTGCCATCCGAAACGACCCGCGAGGGAACTTCGATTCCGTTTTGGTACTTGAGCTTGAGGTTTCGGGCTCTTCCTTGTGGCCATGGTTCGGTCCGGATGGTTTCAAGGTCAGGCAGAGCCGTACGGAGATGCCGCATCCAGGCCTCGAAGGACTCGCGAGACTCTTCCCGGAGTTCGAAAACGGATCGTGCGAGATTGGCGCCTGTTAACTTGCTTGCCTTCTCTGCCTCAAGCGTACTCGGCCCATGCAGGTCCTCGGTCCTCAGCCTGACGTCGCGGATTCCTTCGCGAAGCAAAGTGGCAAACCACCTGAGCGTCGGGAAGTCGGTCGGACCGGTCGGAAAGTAGTTGACCGCCGAATTGCCTGAAAGGATGTTCGTCCGAAGCTCGCCTCGCGAGCTATCTTCATGCACAAACACGACCCCCGTGTGAGTGCGATCCGCCAGGGTCCGTGTCTTCTCGTGGGCAGGATCGCGCAATACCACTTTTTCCTTGTCGATGACGGGAACCTCGGAGCGCGGGTCCAAGCGCACAGACAGGTCGTATCGCAGGTCTGTGTACGGAGCGGACTCGGTCGCGATGAGGTGGTCCTGCGCTATCTGCGCCTCAAGCGCCAAGTCAAAGCTAGTCTCTTCACGCCCCCAAACCAAGTCGTGAAAGTTGTCCGTTCGCTGGTTCACCGCGTACTGGACGGTATATGACACACAGTCTCGAAGGAAACCAAGCACGTCCATAAACGCCGTCTTACCGCTGCCGTTCGGCCCCACGAGGATCTGAAAGGGGCGCAATGGCGCGGCCACTGACCGCAAGCATCGGTAATTTCTTGCCTCGACTCGCGTGATCATCCTTGGCCTCCAACGTCCTCGGGCGTCAAGCAGATTGTATCCCAAGCGCGGTGTAGAGGGAATTCCCTTTCGCGCCTGGGGGCGAAGGTTCACGAGCGGCGTAGCCGCGGTCAGCGTTTCTCCTGACCGTGGCTTCTTCAGGTTTTCAGGCGCGGCGGATATATCGCGTCGCGATATGTTTCGGGAGTAAAGCCGCGCACGGCGGTTCCCCTCACCCCGGAAGACCAGTGACAAGTGGCGAGCGACGAGCGGAAGGGAACTGAAGCACTGGGTCAGTGAATCAGTGAATCATCTGATCGGGTGGTCCGATGATCGGGTGATCCGGTGATCGGGAGAGCGAACTCCACCCAATGACCCGATCTCCCGGCGACCCGATCGATTGGGGGAGGTTCAGGCGAACTCATAGAGAGGCACGTTGCGGGTGGGTGGGGGAGTGGTTTTGAGCAAGGCTTCGATGCGGCGCACGATTTCGGGTGTGAGCAGGACATCGCCGCAAACGTTGCAGACCCCCGCGGGCACGTGGTCGATCACCATCACCTCACCCCGGTGTTTGACGGTATGGACGACCGTCCGGGGTTCATAGGCTCCGGGGCATCCCGCAATGGTGCACTTCATGGCTGGCTTCTCCTTTCCCGAGGTGTTCGCCACTTCGGCGCCCGGGGTTCGTAGGCCGTAATTAAGATTAGCAACAAAACAGGGTGCAGGGAATAGGGGACAGGCTACAAGAGCCGGGGATTCGGGATTGGGGACTAGGGGCTGGGGAAGGACATCGGGTGATCGGGGGGTCGAACTTCAGCCGATGAGCAGATGAGCAGATCCCCGGCCCGTTCCCGGCACGAGCCGGGGCGGGCTCCCGATGGCTTGCGTGACTTGGAGGTTGACAGATGTGATACTTTATATTAAGCTTAACGTGTGCGTCCGCTGGACCGCGTTAGCACTAAGTTCGCGACGTGTTTCGAGGTCTGGACAAATCGGAGGTCACGCCAGCTCTGCTCATGTCTTTGCCACGATGTTATAGAAAAGAAATGTGGTTAGCGATGAAGAGCCAAAACCCTGGAAAAATCCATCTCGTTGAAAAAAAGGAGTTAGTTTGTTCTGTTGTAGCGAGGGTGACGAAAAAAAGGGGGCCCCAAAATGAAGGTAAGTCTCACGATGCTATTGAAAACAAACGGAGAAAAAATGTCAGTTTGTGGGTTTGCCAAGATGTTGATGAAAATAAATGAGTTATAGTCATTCTTCCACGATGTTGATGAAAGAACAGGAGTTAGGATCTAGGAGTCAGGAGTCAGGAGAGCAGGGGACAGGGAAAGCAGGTTACAGGTGCCAGGTGTCAGGTGCTGGGGAAAACTAGTCCGAAGTGCGGGGATTGGGGACTATGGGCTGGGGGCTGGCGGGAGAACAGGGAACAGGTGACAGGGAACAGGGAAAGCAGGTTACAGGTGCCGGGTGTCAGGTGTCGGGGGACAGGCGACGCGGAAGAGCCATCAGCTCTCAGCATTCAGCTTTCAGCGCTCGGGTCCGCTTTCAGGTCTCAGCATTCGGCTTTCAGCGCTCAGCTCGCCGCTCCCAACTCTCAACTTTCGACCTTCAACTCTCGACGCTCGACTTCGCCCGAAGTCGACGGGCGAGGTGCTTTCTGCTTTCTGCCTTCTGCGTTCTGCCGTCTGCCTATCCCGACGCGGTCGGGACTCGCACGCGGCGCTCGCTGCCTACTGCCTTCTGCCTACTGCCCCCGTCCGCTGCCCGAAAGACAGGGGCTTGTGTCCCTGCGGGGAACCATGTAGCATTCCCCTCGCTCCGGAAGGCTCGAAGGCTACCCGAAACAGCAAGTCGCGCAACTATCGGGAGCACTGTCACCAGCAGGGCAAGGAGCCGGCAGGACTTAACCTGGGAGTCTGAGATGGCTGAATCCAATGTGGTTCCCGCGTGTGGGCCCCTAAGCGTGCTGAGCGAAGAGGAGCGCATGTTCCAGGCGATGGCACGCGAATTCGCCGCGAAGGAGATCGCCCCGCACGTCGCGCAGATGGACCGCGAGGGTGCGTTCGACCACGCACTCCTCGAGAGGCTCTTCGCACAGGGCTTTATGGGAATTGCCGCTCCGGAAGCTTGCGGAGGCAGCGGCGGCACGTTCTTCCTGGCGATTCTGGCCATCGAGGAGTTCTCGCGCGTTGACGCCTCGGCGGGCGTAGTGATCGACGTTCAGAACACCCTGATGAACAACGCCCTGCAACGCTGGGGAACTGAGGCGCAGCAGCAGAAGTTCCTGCCTCGCCTCGTGCGAGACACCCTGGGCGCCTACGCGCTTTCCGAGCCTAGCGCCGGCAGCGACGCCTTCGCGCTGGCGACGCGCGCGCGTGAGGACGGCAACCACTTCGTCCTGACCGGCCGCAAACTTTGGATCACCAATGCCATGGAAGCGGGCCTGTTTATCGTCTTTGCCAACCTTAAGCCCGAGGCGGGCTATCGCGGCATCACGGCCTTCCTCATCGAGCGCGGCGCGCCCGGCTTCACGGTGGGCAAGAAGGAGGACAAGCTCGGCATCCGCGCCTCCTCGACCTGCGAGCTGATCCTCGAAGACTGCCGCGTGCCCAAGGAGAACGTGTTGGGCGAAGCCGGCAAGGGTTACAAGGTGGCGATGGAGACGCTGAACGAAGGCCGCATCGGTATCGCCGCGCAGATGGTGGGTGTGGCGGGCGGCGCGCTCGAACACGCGGTCCGCTACGCGCAGGAGCGCAAGCAGTTCGGCAAGGCCATCGCGGAGTTCCAAGCGATCCAGTTCCAGTTGGCGCGCTTGGCCACGGAGGTCGAGGCGGCGCGCCTGATGGCCTACAATGCCGCGCGTCTGAAGGATGCTCGCCAGCCCTTCCTGAAAGAAGCTGCCATGGCCAAGTACTTTTGCTCGCAGGTTGCGGAGCGCGTCGCGTCCGAATGCCTGGAAATCTACGGCGGCTACGGCTTCACGCGTGACTACCCGGCGGAGAAGTACCTGCGAGACTCGAAAATTGGCAAGATCTACGAGGGCACGTCGTTCATGCAGCTTCAGACGATCGCCAAGAGCGTGCTGGGGGAGTGAGTTCCATGCCTCAGGGAGTGCCGCCCCGCCACCACGCGGTCTTTCAACACGCTCCGAGACGGTCCGTTCAACCGCTATGCGCCCTCGGCGAGAGCCCGCGTGTAGCAGTCGTGCGTATAGCGGTCAAAACAAACGAAGACCACCTTTCCCAGGGCAGGATTCTTTTCGAGGAATGCTCGCACTTCCCTGACGGCGATGCGCGTGGCGCCTTCCAGCGGAAACCCATAAGCGCCGGTGCTGATCGCGGGGAAAGCCACGCTGCGGGCGCCGTTCTCGACAGCCACCTCGAGAGACCGCCGGTAGCAGCTCGCCAGCAGCTCGTCCTCGTGGTGCTTGCCGCCGTGCCACACCGGCCCCACCGTGTGGATGACCCAGCGGGCGGGCAGGCGATAACCGCGGGTGATCTTGGCCTCGCCCGTCGGGCAGCCACCCAGCGTGCGGCATTCCGCCACGAGCTCCGGCCCCGCCGCCCGGTGGATCGCGCCGTCCACACCGCCACCGCCCAGGAGCGAGGTATTCGCAGCGTTCACAATGGCGTCCACCTTCTCTTTCGTGATGTCGCCTTGCACAACCTCGATCGCTCCGGTTCTCATGTCGCCTCCCACGGTTGTGATGGGGTCACCGAACGATGAGCCGCGGCTGCGCCGTCCGCAATCGTAAGGGCCGAGGATCAACGTGGCCGCGCACGGGACCTCACGGCGACTGCCGTCGGTCAGCCTCACGGTTACTTGGTGCACTCCACCCGGAATTCCGCCTTGTTGGACCGCAGGTCGCCGGAGGCCAGCGTCTCCCAGCCTGTATAGGATGTGCCGATCTCCCAGGTGTCATCGACTCTCTTTGTCCCTGCCCCGGCGAAGGAGAGAGCTCTCCCCTGTGCGAGTTTGGCGCGGTCGGATCGCTCGATGCTGTAAACCATCTTTCCGGGTCCGTCGAAAGTGATCATGCCAATGAAGCGAATGGTCTTCGGACACGGGCCGCGGTATTCTCTCGGCACTGCTCTCAACTCTATTCGTGTCACCTGCCCGATCTTTGGCGCTGGGCTGCCCATCATCGCCACTCCTCCATTCGGCCGAGCTGGATGGCTCAGGACTTTCAGGGGCAAGGAGGTGGAAGTCACAACAAAAAGCACTATGAGAATAAGAATGCCGCGTTTGCTCATTTTCGCTGCCCTCTTAGATGAAGATTCGCGTTCTTATCTTCACAATTCCCTAAGCTAAGCCGAGGGCGTTTGCACGCCGCGCCTTGCCAGTCGCACAAGCAAAGGATCAGGACCTACAAGATATGCCCGACTCAAGACCTGGCGATTCAGAAGGGACACCGGGCGAATCCTACTTCGCAAGGGCCAGGTTTTCAAGTGCGCATCACCGTTGGGCAGCTTGGAATGTGCCGGAGTGGAGGATTACTTCTTGAGTGCTTGCGCGGTTTCAAGTCGCGCCATGGCCCGGCGCAGTGCTTCGCGGGCGCGCTCCATATCCACTTGCGGATCGGTGAAGCGCTTCAGGCGCTCCTCGGCGCGGACCTTGGCTTTCTCGGCGCGCCCCACATCAATTTCCTCGGCGCGCTCGGCCGATTGCGCCAGCACGATGACACGATCCGGCAACACTTCTGCGAATCCCCAGTTCACAGCCAGGAACTGCTTCGTGCCCTCGCGCGTGTAGACGAGCTCACCGGCAACGAGTTCCGTCAGCAGCGGGGCGTGTCCGGGCAGGATCCCCAGGTAGCCGTCCTTGCCGGGGATGGTCACGGAGGTCACTGAGTCGTGTGCCACCAACCGGTCGGGGGTAACGATATCGAGATGAATTTCGGTTGGGAGAGTAGGTTCTGCCATGGTTCTATTGAGCGATTGGGTGATCGGGTCATTGAGTGATTGCCGGAAAACCGCGCGGTTTTCAATCACTCAATCGCTAAATCACTCAATGGCTCGATTCCTACGCTGTCGCCTTCAGCTTCTCCGCTTTCTCGAGCGCCTCCTCGATGGTGCCCACCATGTAGAATGCCTGTTCGGGGATGGCGTCGTGCTTGCCGTCCACGAGCTCCTTGAAGCCCTTGATCGTGTCTTCCAGCTTCACGTAGCGGCCTTCCATGCCCGTGAACTGCTTGGTCACAAAGAAGGGTTGCGAAAGGAAGCGCTGAATCTTGCGCGCCCGCCCCACCGTGAGCTTGTCCTCTTCCGAAAGCTCATCCATGCCCAGGATGGCGATGATGTCCTGGAGGTCCTTGTATTTTTGCAGGATGCCTTTCACGCCGCGCGCCACGTTGTAATGCTCGTGGCCCACGATGCGCGGATCCAGAACCCGGGAAGTGGACGCCAGGGGATCGACCGCGGGATAGATTCCGATCTCGACGAGCGCGCGGCTGAGCACCGTGGTGGCGTCCAGGTGCGAGAAGGTGGTAGCGGGCGCCGGATCCGTCAGGTCGTCGGCAGGCACGTAAATCGCCTGCACGGAGGTAATCGACCCTCTCTTCGTGGAAGTGATGCGCTCCTGCAGTTCGCCCATTTCCGTCGAGAGGTTCGGCTGGTAGCCCACGGCGGATGGCATGCGACCCAGCAGCGCGGAGACTTCCGACCCCGCCTGCGTAAATCGGAAAATGTTGTCGATAAACAGCAGCACGTCTTGACCGCCCTCCTCGCGAAAATACTCTGCCACAGTGAGAGCCGCCAGACCCACGCGCAGCCGTGCGCCGGGCGGTTCGGTCATCTGGCCATAAATCAAGGCCACCTTCGACTTGTCCGGATCGCCGGCCACCATGACGCCGCCCTGCTGCATTTCCAGCCACAGGTCGTTGCCTTCGCGAGTGCGCTCGCCCACGCCGGCAAACACCGAAACACCGCCGTGCTTCAAGGCCACGTTGTGGATCATTTCCATGACGATGACGGTCTTGCCCACGCCCGCGCCGCCGAACAGGCCTGTCTTGCCGCCCTTCAAATAAGGCTCGAGCAGGTCGATCACCTTGACCCCGGTCTCGAACATCTCCAATTGGGTGTTCTGTTCCTCGAGAGAAGGCGGGTGCCGATGAATGGGCCAGCGGTCCTTGGTTTGCACCGGGCCCAGTTTATCCACGGGTTGGCCGATGACATTGATCACGCGACCGAGCGTGGCCTTGCCCACCGGCACGGTGATGGGGCCTTCCTGGTCCACTACCTTCATGCCGCGCACCATGCCGTCGGTGGGTTCCATCGCCACGCATTTCGCGCGCCCTTCGCCCAGGTGCTGCTCGACCTCCGCGATGACATCGATGGGGGTCGTACCCTCGAAGCCTTGGGAAGTGATCCGCACCGCGTTGTAAATTGAAGGAAGATGGCCGCCCTCAAAGGCCACCACCACAACCGGCCCGATCACTTCTACCACCTTGCCTACGTGCAGCTCTGCCATCGTCGGTCCTTTCGAGAAGCTGTCAGCTCTCAGCGATCAGCTTTCAGCTTATCCCGAGCTCGCCGGGACTTGCCCCACTACTCTTTGTCTCCTGACTTCTGACTCCTGTCTTCTGATTCCTGCCTGTCCCCTACGTTGCCGCCGCGCCGCTCACCACTTCGATGATCTCGCGCGTGATAGCCGCCTGCCGGACACGGTTCATATGCAGGGTGAGCGAATCGATCATCTCCGCAGCGTTGTTTGTGGCCGCGTCCATAGCGGTCATGCGCGCTGCCAGCTCCGCCGCTTGAGATTCCAGTAGCGCCCGGTAAACCTCAATCTCCACGTAGCGCGGCAGCAGGACGCTGAGGATTTCCTGCGCGGGCTGCTCGTAAATGTAGTCTATCAGGGACTCGCCCCGGGCCGGTTCAATGGGCTTGATGGGCAGATAGCGCTCCACCCGCACACGCTGCGTCAGGATGGACTTGAACTCGTTGTAGAGGAAATCCACCGCATCCACTTTCTCTTGGGTGTAAAGGTTAATGATCTGCTCGGCGATCGGCTGCGCCTGCGTGAACTCCAAGCGGCCGAAAATATTGATGTGCTCGGCAATCAGCTTGATCGGCCGCCGGTGGAAGTAGTCGCGGCCCTTGCGGCCGACGGCGATGATGGATACCTCTTTGTCGCGATGCTCTTCCAAATAACTCTGCGCGGCGCGAATCAGGTTGGTGTTGAAGGCCCCGCACAGGCCGCGGTCGGCGGTGACCAGCACCAGAAGTTGCCGCTCGATGGGCCGCTCGGCGAGCAGTGGATTCGAGCGGTCTGTGGTGCGCGCCGCCAGGCTGGCGAGCAGCGTCAGCATCTGGTTCGCGTAAGGACGCGCGCTGAAGATGCGATCCTGGGCGCGCCGCAGGCGCGCAGCCGCCACCATCTTCATCGCCCGGGTGATCTGCTGCGTGCTCTTCACCGAGCGAATGCGGTGCCGAATGTCGAGAAGTGCGGCCATTTCTTGGGTCCCAGGTGTCGGGTTTCAGGTGCTGGGCGCTACGTGCCAGGTTCGGCTCTTTCCCTGACACCTGGCACCTAACACCTGAAACCCAGCTCAGGCTTTGGCCTTATTTTCCGCTACAAACTTCGCCTTGAACTCGTCGAGCATCTTGCGCATTTCCGCCCGCAACGGTTCCTCGATCTCCCGTTTCTCGACGATCTGCTTCCCTACCGAGGGATAGGACGTATCCATGAAATCGTAAAGCTCCTGTTCGAAAGCCAGGCATTGTTCGATCGCCAGGTCGTCGAGGTAGCCGCCCGTGCCTGCGAAGACGATGGCAATCTGCTTCTCCACTGCCAAAGGTTTGTACTGGTCCTGCTTCAAGATCTCCGCCAGCCGTCGTCCGCGGTTCAGTTGCGCCTGCGTGGCTTTGTCGAGGTCGCTGCCGAATTGCGCGAAGGCCGCCAGTTCGCGGTACTGGGCCATTTCCAGGCGCAGCATGCCCGCCACCTGCTTCATGGCTTTGATTTGTGCGTTGCCACCCACGCGCGAGACCGAGATGCCGGCGTTTACGGCGGGGCGGATACCACTGTTGAAGAGGTCGGTCTCCAGATAAATTTGGCCGTCGGTAATGGAGATGACGTTGGTGGGAATGTAAGCGGAAACGTCACTCGCCTGCGTCTCGATGATGGGCAGCGCCGTCAGCGATCCGCCGCCACCTTCCTTGTTGAGCTTGGCCGCGCGCTCCAGCAATCGCGAGTGCAGATAGAAGACGTCGCCGGGATAAGCTTCGCGTCCGGGTGGCCGCCGCAGCAGCAGCGAGATTTCGCGATACGCCACGGCGTGCTTGGAGAGATCGTCGTAAATGCACAGCGCGTGGCGGCCGCGGTCGCGGAAGTACTCGCCCATCGCGCACCCGGCGTAAGGAGCGATGTACTGCATGGGCGCAGGGTCGGAAGAGCCCGCCTCGACCACAATGCTGTACTTCATCGCGTCAAACTCTTCCAGCGTCTTGATGACCTGCGCGATCGTCGAACGCTTCTGGCCGATGGCTACGTAAATGCAGATCACATCGCCGCCGCGCTGGTTCAGGATGGTGTCCAGCGCCACGGCGGTTTTCCCCGTCTGGCGGTCGCCGATGATCAGTTCGCGCTGGCCGCGCCCGATGGGGATCATCGAGTCAATGGCCTTCAGACCCGTCTGCAGCGGCTCGCGCACCGGCTGGCGATCGACCACGCCCGGGGCAAGGCGTTCAATGGTGTTGAACTGATCGGTGAGGATGGGGCCCTTGCCGTCGGTGGGACGACCCAGCGCGTCCACGACGCGGCCAATCAGGGCCTCGCCGATCGGCACCGACATGATGCGCTTGGTGCGCTTGACGATGTCGCCTTCCCGGATCGTGGTGTAATCGCCGAGCAGCACCGCGCTCACCTGGTCCTCTTCCAGGTTCAGCGCCAGCCCCGCCACGTCGTGCGGCAGCGCGAGCAGTTCGCCCGCCATGACGTTGTCGAGGCCGTGAATGCGGGCCACGCCGTCTCCTACCGAAATGACGGAGCCCACTTCCGCCACTGTCACACTGCGGTCGAAGTTCTCGATCTGCTCGCGGATGATTTTGGTGATTTCGTCGGCTTTGATCTGGGGCATTGCTTCGGTCCTAGCTCTCAGCGATCAGCAATCAGCTCTCAGCTACTGCATGAGCTGACGGCTGATGGCTGAGTGTTGACCGGTTCCTTTCTGAGCTTTCAGCAACCAGCTGACGGCTGACCGCTGATGGCTGACAGCTTCCTTATTGCGCCAGCAATTGTTCCCGGAGACGGCCCAAGCGCCCGAGGATCGTGCCGTCATAAACGGTGCTTCCAATCTGCGCCACGACACCGCCAATCAAGTCGCGGTCCACGTGGAATTCCAGTTCCGACTGCTGGCGCGTCAGCTCGTCAAACCGCCTCCGCAGGAGTTCCCGCTGCTCGTTCGTGAGGTCAGCGGCCGAAGAAATCTTCACCTGCACGATTCCCAGCCGCGCATAAGAGACGTTGCGAAACGACTGGGTAACTTCCTCCAGGAGCGGCAGGCGGTAGTGGCTGAGCAGCACGCGCAGGAAATTCAGCGTCACGTGCGAACTGCCCAGGCGCCGCGCGATGGCTTCCAGCACGCCTAACTTCTGCGTCAGGGCGACGGCCGGCGTTTCGCAAATCTCCCGCAGCTCCACACTCTCGCGATAAGCCGCGCCGAAATCTCCCAGTTCCTCAAGCACCTGGCGGTAATTTCCCGTGGCCGCCACCACGTCCGCCAGGGCGCGTGCGTATCGGTTGGCAACGGCGGTCGGCATAGCTAGTTCTTCCGTTCCTTCGCCTGCAGAGTCGCCGCAAACTGGCTCACCAGGCGCCTGCGACCGGACTCATCCAGGCGCTCGCGTATCAACCCTTCCGCGAGGGCGACCGCCTGCTGCGCGGCGTAGTTTTTCAATTCCAACTTGGCTCCGCGCGCGGCGGTATCCATCTGGGCGCGCGCGGACTCCAGAATCCGGACCGCTTCCTCGGCCGTCGCCTGTCGCAGCCGCTGGTGCTCCGCTTCCGTCTCGCGGGCGGCTGATGCCTGGAAAGCAGCGATTTCCTCTTCCAGGTGCTGCAGCTTTTCTTCCACCGCCTGGAGCTGGGCTTGTGATGTTTCTAACGCCTTGCGCCCTTCTTCCAGGCTTTTCTGGATGGACGCCGACCGCGAGCTGAAGAAATCCGCCGCCGGCTTGCGCAGGACGTAACCCAGTCCTCCTACCAGCAGCACGAAGTTGATCACCTTGAAGAGAAGCGCGTGAGCTGGCTCTTGACCTTTCTCTTCCGCCCCTGCGGCGGCCGCCCGGCCGAGCCCCAGCGCCCACGCCACGCCAGAACTGGTGAATCCCACCAGACAAACTCCGAAGAGACCGACCCGAGTGAGCTGGCGAAGCGTGCGGATCAAAGTCGCGCCCTTCCTCCCTCGCCGGTAAGCGCGTCGGGTCCCACCAGACTTTGGGAAATCTCCTCTGCCAGCGGACGGCAAGCACTCTCCAGTTCCACCTTGACACGAGCCGCTTCTCCTGCCAGTTGGGCCTGAGCTTCCCGGATCATCGCCTCGGCCTGCCCGCGGGCATTCTGCAAGGCCGCCTCCCGCTCCGCCAAGCTCGCACGCCGCTCCGCCTCGCGCTGGCGGTAGACCTCCTGCCGCGCCGCCTGGAAGGCCTCCTCATACTCCCGGCTCTTCGACTCCGCCGCGGCGGCCTGTTCACGCGCCCGTGCCAGCGCACCCAGCGTCGATTCCTCGCGGTGCTTCAGGACGGCAGTCAGAGGACGAAAGAAGATCCGGTCGAGAATTACAAAAAGCAGGAACACAAGGACAACGGTAGGTACAGTCTGAAGGAACAAGTGCCCAAGCTGGCGAATCGTGTCACCCATTTGGAAGGCTCAGAGGTGTGCATTTCCTACATTGCAATGACCGGGAAATGTAGCATGCGGGTTCGGGGGTGTCAAGGAAAAGGACACCTGATGCTCGCCCTCCTCCTGTCTTATAACGGCATGATTCTATTTGAGTTATGGGTCCGCGCGCAGAGTTCGGACAGTGTGACTCAGCCCCTGCTCAGAACTGTCAACGCACATTCGGATGACCACGCGTTCACTCCCACCTTTCGTCGTCCCCTCCGCCCGCGGGCTCACTCGCGTCTCACCCCCTCCGTCCAGGCCATCGCGAACCATATCGCGGCGTCGGGCCGATGCTTCCAGTCGCGCAACGCCGCGACACTCTCCTCAAAGGTCCTCGCGTCGAGCAAGCCGAAGTCCAGCATCTTCTCCTTCGCTCCTTCTAGGATCCCAATCAGATTCTCGACGTAGACCTCAAAATCCGGGCTGCCTGCACAACTCCCAAAGAAGATCCAGGTATTGCGTGCCGGCGCCGCGCCCACACCTTCAACCGTCCCGACAACTCCTCGCCGAAGTGCGCCGCGCTGGTGATTACGGAATTTCGCCCGGCAAGAAGAGTCGTGAAATTCTTGGATTCCACCCATGATTTCGAGTAAAATACTCCTTCACATCGTTCCAGCGCTCAGGGCAACGCTGATCCAAATTCCGGTTTCTGCGACTTCTCGCGAGAGGTTTCTTGCATGCTCAAGAGTCTGTTCGGAAGAAACGGCCGCCCGGGTGGCGTCGTTTCACCCCACGGCCATCAGGGCGCCGCCGCGGCACCTCACGACCCTCCCCAGGATGGCGGCAAGCTGATTGTCCTGACCGCTCCCCTCACTGAAACCATTGATCACGCGGGCTACTTTATCCAGATGGCACTCGCCTCGCTACCGGTCTGGATGGAGTTCGTCATCAACAACAAATACCCGGCTTGGCGGGAGGTGGAGCGCAACCCCGACGGCTCAGCGTGTCAGATGCCCGCGGGGGTCCGATTGCTCGAGAAATCCCTGCTTCGCGAGTTCAACCCGCGCGACATCGCCGTTTGCTATCCCGACGATCTGGACAAGTTCCTGGGGCCGCGAACGCGCGCCGTGGGAGTCTCGACGCACAACCCGTTGGGCGTGACGTTTGCCGCGGGCGTCTATACCTCCATGTTCGGGTCGTCGAAGGAGCCCATCAATTCCCATTATGCCAAGATGATGTTTGCCAGAATCAAGGCGAACCCCTTCCGGAAGAATTTCAAGGTCATCGTAGGGGGATCGGGCGGGTGGCAAATCAGCCAGACCAGCAGCTTTGAGGCCTTGGGCGTCGACTGCGTGGTCGAGGGGCGGAGCGAATCCCACGAGACCGTGACCTTGTTTCACCAAGCCATTCGCGGCGAGGAACTGCCGCACGAGGTCCAGGTCGCTCATCCCACCCACCGTCAGGCCATCCTGGTGCCGGAGAGGCGCACCACGTTCGGCGTCATCGAAATGACCACCGGCTGCGGGCGGCGCTGCCAGTTCTGCGTGCCGGACCTGAATCCGCAGATCGACGTCCCCAAGGACAAGATCATGGCCGCGGTGCGCGCCAACGTCCGCGAGGGCAACAACCAGATCTCTCTGGCCACCGAAGACATGTTTATCTGGGGGCAGGTGCGCACCGATACCCCGTTTTTCTTTCCCAACCGCGAGGCCTTGGTCGATCTCTACACCGACATTGTGAATACGCCCGGCGTGAAGCACCACGTGCTCAGCCATTGCACCATGGCGCCCTTCGTGGTTGATCCATTGCTCATCAAGAAACTCTCGAACGCTCTCCTGGACAAGAGCCCCGTGCGAATTCGCCTCAGCAAACATCCGGAGAAGCGAGCGCTTTCGCCTTTGATCGGATTTGAAACCGGGTCGGTCCGCATGGGAAAGAAGATCATGCCCAGCAAAGCCGTGCCCTTCTCCATCGAAGACTGGCCGAGCGTGATTCTGGAAGGTTTGCGCATCGCCAACGAAAACAACTGGTTCCCCGTCATGACCCTGATGGTTGGGAATCCTGGCGAGACCGACGAAGATTCCAAGGCCACACTCGACCTCCTCTATGAAATCGAGCGGCGCGGTCTGTTCGCCATATTGATTCCCTCCATCTTCACGCCGCTGCACGATACGCGCATGGAGAAACAGCGCGGAGTTACGGAAACGCGCCAGCTCACGCCGCTCCAGTGGCAGATCATTATGAAGTGCTGGAAGATGATTTTGGAGCCGACCTCCATGAGTCGGTGGGCGCCGATCGCCTGGCGCGTGGGATCGCTCCTTACCTGGTTTTTGAAGCTGCGTCACACCAACGGCCCAAACTTCACCTGGCCGCTCGTCATGTTCTCTGGAGCCCTCTCAGAGAAGACCCTGGCGCGCATGGGGAAGATTTACAGGGGCAAGCCCCTCAAGACCAAGACCCGCCGCGAACTGATCGCCTCTTTGAAGCCGCACTACTGGCAATACCTGCGCGCCGACAACGGCGACCTGCCCGATGGCTACACGCCACCTCCGCGACCGTATGAGCAGCACCTGGAAGTGGACCAAAGCGTCTGGGCGTGAGGCGCGGGGGGTTGGGCTCGTGGTTCCTAGCATCTGCTGTGGGCCAAGAAGGTCCGCCGGACTCCGGGCTTAGCGATTTCTGTCAACCATTTCTGCTTCAACCGGTTACAGAATTGAACGAAACGGGGCGCACGCCTTCCGCCCAGGCCATCGCGAACCATATCGCCACGTCGGGCCGATGTTTCCAGGCGCGCAACGCCGCGACAGCCTCCTCGAAGGTCCTCGCGTCGAATAAGCCAAACTCCAGCATCTTTTGCTTTGCCCCCTCTAAGACCCCAATCAGATTCTCGACGTATACCTCAAAATCCGCGCTGCCGGCACAACTCCCAAAGAAAATCCAGGTATTGCGTGCCGGCGCCGCTCCGGCTTGGTGCAGAAGTTCCACGAGGCGGCGGCCTATGATGGGGTCGCATCCCAGGCGCTCAAAAACGCACATATAGGCATTCCACAGTTCCTTGAAGCCCGGGACCTCCGGCCACAGGCGAATCACTTCGTGGTCGTCGTCTTCAAGCACCAGGCGTCCACCCACGCGCACAGCTCGCACCAGGGCGCGAACTACGCTGAGTGGGTCCGGCACATGTTCCAAGAGAAAGCGCGCGTGCGCCACATCGAACGTTCCCCACTCGTCATCCCGCAGCGGCATGGCCAAGACATCCCCCTGCCGCAATTCCACCAAGTTCTCTTCACCTGCCGCTGTGGCCTGGCGTTGGGCTTCCGCTATCTGGGCCGCACTGCGCTCGATTCCGATCACGCGGCCCGCCGCGCCCGCCGTCCGCGCCATCCTCCGCGTCAGTTGCGCCAGCCCGCAACCCACATCGAGAATTCTCTCTCCGCCCCCGAGGCGCAGCTCGCGGAGCGACGCTTCATTGAGGATTTCATTCAGCTTGGAGAGCCGCGCCTGTTCTTCGGCAGTTGTCCCGTGCAGGTACTCTGAATCCTCCGCGTTTTTTGCTTCAGGTCTCATGGCTAGTCTCGCGCGGCCCACTGGCCCGTCTTGCTGGAGAACAACAGTCCCAACGGCAAAGGGCGTACGCCCGCGTTTCCGAATCTCCTGCGCTGTGTCCAATATATCGCGAATCGTCGGGCAGCCGCAGGCGCGACGGCTGCACCCAGGCTTCGTGAGGGCTCCGCTTGTGTGCCTATTTCTCATAATGTAAGATGACGGTTCACGGCTCTGAACATCTATGATCTTAGAGGTGTGAGACTTCGCTTGGAGGTGTGGTCTTGGCAGAAGCTCCCAAGTACGACGTGGTGGTCATCGGCAGCGGCCCGGGTGGATATGTGGCGGCGATTCGTTCCGGCCAGTTGGGCATGAAGACGGCGATTGTTGAGAAGGACGAAAAGTTTGGCGGCACATGCCTGCACGTCGGCTGCATCCCAACCAAGAGTCTGTTGCTCAACGCGGAAGTCTACGATTACTTCAAGAACGCCAAGGAATTCGGAATCATCTGCAAGGAGTTCTCTCTGGACTGGCAGGCGATCCTGGCGCGCAAGTCGAAGGTCGTCACCAAACTCTCCAAGGGCGTGGAGTTCCTGCTCAAGAAGAATCACGTCGAGACGGTCCGGGGCTTTGCGAAGCTCGCCGGTCCCGGGAAAATCAGCGTGACGGATTCCAAGGGCGCCACCCAGGAAATTACCGCGAAGAACATCGTGCTGGCCACAGGCTCGGAAGCCCGCCTGCTGCCGGGGCTCGAGCCGGACGGGAAAGCGCTGTTGACCAACAAGGAAATCCTGAGCCTCCCGGAAATTCCCAAGTCGCTGGTGATCATCGGGGCGGGCGCGGTGGGCGTGGAGTTCGCATCCATTTTCCACCGCTTCGGCAGCAAGGTGACCGTCCTCGAAATGCTGCCGCGCGCGGTGCCGCTGGAAGACGAGGAGATTTCCGCAGAGCTCGAAAAATCCTTCCGCCACCAGGGCATCGCCATCGTGACGCAGGCGAAGATTGGGAAAGTCTTGAAGACTGCAAAAGGCATTTCGGTGGAATATACGGTCGGGGACGGTAAACCGCAGACGCTGGAAGCCGACACGTGCCTGGTGGCCGTGGGCCGCGCCCCCAATACCGCGAACCTTAGCCTGGAGAAGACGCGCGTCAAACTGGAGCGCGGCTTCGTGAAGGTGAACGGCTACATGCAAACGGACGAGCCGGGTGTCTACGCCATCGGCGACATTGTCGCGGCCAGCCCGCTCCTCGCGCACGTGGCTTCCATGGAAGGCATCGTGGCGGTAACACATGCGGCAGGCAAGCCGGGCGAGCCCATCAACTATCGGCAGATTCCTAATTGTACGTATGGCGAGCCGGAAATCGGCAGCGTGGGCCTGACCGAGCGTCAGGCGCGGGAAGCCGGTCACAAGGTGAAGATCGGCAAGTTCCCCTTCGCCGCCGTCAGCAAGGCTGCAATCCTGGGCGCTCGCGAAGGCTTCGTCAAGGTGGTGAGCGACGAGCGCTACGGCGAGATTCTGGGCGTGCACATCATCGGCCCGCGCGCCACGGAGACGATCGCCGAAGCCGTCATGGCCATGCGCCTGGAAGGGACCGTCGACGACATCGCGCACACTACCCATGCGCACCCGACGCTCGCAGAAGCGCTAGGCGAGGCAGCGCATGCGGCGGTGGATTGGGCGATACATATTTAAGAAAGCGGTCAGCGGTCAGCACTCAGCGAGGGGCTCCAAGCTGATAGCTGACCGCTGAAGGCTGAAAGCTAGGCATGCTCTGCCACGTGGAACAACTCGGGCTCGTGGACTACGCGGAGACGCTCGACCTGCAGCAGGCGAAGGTCGCGCAGCGTCAAGCGGGCGAGATTCCGGACACACTCCTGCTGCTCGAGCACCCGCACGTGTACACGTTGGGTCGCAACGCCCGGCGCGAGAACCTGCTTGCGTCCGTCGAGTGGCTGGCGGCGCGCGGCGCGCAGGTTTTCGAAACCGATCGCGGTGGTGACGTGACCTACCACGGCCCAGGCCAGCTCGTGGGTTATCCGATTCTCGACCTCACCCAGCACCGACGCGACATTTCCTGGTACATGCGCTCGGTGGAAGAAGTCCTCATTCGCACGGCACGTGACTTCGGGATTGAAACCGGGCGCTCGCCTGGTGCGCCGGGTGTTTGGGTGGGGAACGACAAGCTGGCGGCCATGGGTGTGCATCTCGCGCGCTGGGTCACCTCGCACGGGTTCGCGCTGAACGTCAACACCGACCTGCGCTACTTCGAGTGGATCGTCCCGTGCGGCCTGCACGACAAGGGCGTGACTTCGCTCGCGAAGCTCCTGGGCCGGCCGGTGAGCATGGAGACGGTCACGGCCAGCGTCGTCCAGCATTTCGGGACGGTGTTCGGACTGGACGTACGAGCTGCTGAAGAGTTAAAAAGTCAAGAGAGTTGAAACGGAGGCAGCTAGCGAGTTATTGAGTGATTTTGTGATTGAGTGATTTGGCGATTGAAGGATTGAACCTCAGTTCGGCAACTAGCGCCCTTTCAGTGAGTCAATCGCCCGATCACTCAATCGCTCCATGAGGTAAACGATGCCTACAAATGTGATCATGCCCCAGATGGGGGAGAGCGTTGCGGAAGGGACGATCACCAAATGGTACAAGAAGCTGGGAGAGCGCGTGGACCGCGACGAAGCCTTATTCGAGATCTCCACGGACAAGGTCGATGCCGAGATTCCCTCGCCTGCAGCAGGAGTACTCACGCTGATTCTCGTCAAAGAGAACGAGACGGTGGCGGTGAACACGGTCGTCGCCGTCATTGACGGCGAAGGCGCTGCGGCTGTAGTCCCCGCGCCGGAGGAAGCTGTTGTGCCCAAGCCTGGGGCTGCTCCTCCTGCTGTGCCGCCCACTCCCTCGCCCGCCGCGGGCCTCAGCGCAGCATCGGCCGTGGCGCGGCCCGCGGCGTTCCCGGAAAGCGCCGAGACGGGGGAACTCCGCACCTCGCCTTTGGTGCGCCGCATCGCACGAGAACACCACGTGGATTTAGGTCAGGTGAAGGGCTCGGGCCTGGGAGGCCGGGTTAGCAAGAAAGACATCCTGGATTTCATCGAGCGGCGCAGCGCGGGCGGCGCAGGGGCAGCGGCGCCGGAGGCGCCGCAGGTTACTGCTGCGCCGGTGATATTCACGGGGCCAACGCAGGTTGTTCCCATGACGCCCATGCGCCGGCAGATCGCCGAGCACATGGTGACGAGCAAGCGCACTTCGGCGCACGTTTATACGGTGGTGGAAGCCGAGATGACGCGCGTGGTGGCGACACGCGAGCGCTGCAAAGAGGAATTCGAACGGCACCACGGCATCAAACTGACCTTCACGCCGTTCTTCATCCGAGCCTGCGTCGAAGCTATTAGGGAATTACCGATCATCAATTCTTCTGTCGATGGAACCAACATTATCTACAAGCGGGATGTGAATATCGGGATCGCCGTGGCTCTGGAAAACGGATTGATCGTGCCGGTCATCAAGCGCGCCGACGAGAAGAATTTTCTGGGCATAGCGCGCGCCGTGCAGGACTTGGCCGACCGTGCGCGCGCAAAGCGCCTGAGCGTGGAGGACGTCCAGGGCGGAACCTTTACCATCACCAACCCGGGTGGCTTCGGCGGGCTGTTCGGCCTGCCCATCATCCCTCAGCCCCAGGTGGCGATCTTGGGCGTGGGTGCGATTGAAAAACGTCCGGTGGTCCGCGACGACGCTATCGCCATCCGGCATATGGTCTATCTCTCGATTTCATACGACCACCGCGTGATCGATGGAGCGGTGGCAGAGCAATTCATGGGGAAGATCAAGAAGATCCTGGAAAATTGGGACGAAGCGGTGTTGTGATAATTTTGGATTTTAGATTTTGGATTTCGGATTAAGGAGCGATCCCGCCCGCCACAATCCGCCCCGATAAATTGGGTCGCTACCGTCTTCAATCCAAAATCGCAAATCCAAAATCCAAAATAACCTACGGCTCCACGCCGGGCACGCGGTCTACAAGGTCCTCAAGGCTTTCCAGGCAGGCGTTCGGGTCTACGTCCTGCTTCCGAAGGCTGGGCGTGAACAAGCTCAGGTTCAACACGAAAAAGCGTTTTCCCTGATCCTGCTGGCCGAGCACCGCGTATTCCACGGCCAGAGTTTGAAGAAGATCCAGGCTGCGATTTTTCTCCTGCCGCCACCTCGCCAAGTTCTGGCGAAGGACGTCTTGCAGGTAATCTTCGAAGCGCGCCGTCTGGTCCGTGTAGCGGCCGTTCGCGAAGGCGTAAACCGAGATCACGTCGGCAGCGGCGTGAGTTCCGCAGGCCGTCAGATAAGACCGGTGCGCGATACACTCCCAGCTCGTGTCTTTGTTAAGCTTACGAACCTCCAAGCCCTCAAAAGGGATTCCGTCAAGCCCGTCGATGCGGCCGATGGGCCTGACGGTATCGGTGCCGAGCTCCACAATGGTGGCCACGGTACAACAGTGGTCTCCGCCGGAATACTGACCGATGATGGCGTCGGGAACGCCGTCGCCCGTGAGGTCGCGAGCATAGTCCGGGCGCGCCCGGTTGCCGGCGGCGGGAAGGCCGCGGCGCCCGGCGAAGTCATAGAGAGCCGTCCAGGGTTCCTTCGAGCCCTCGAGTGTTTCCAGGGTGAACACAGGCTCGTCCTGGCGGTCGTAGATCACCAGCCGGCCGGTGGCGAAGACCAGCGGCGCGGGCGTGGCGCGATACAGGCCGGCGCGATAGCCCTCCAGGCGGACGGTTTCGACCCTTTCATAGCCGGCGATGTCCGGAACCTGCCCGCGAACGCCCGCCGTCGTCAGGATGAAGTCCTCCGCGGAAGTCGCGACCTCTTTCAGGCTGGCAGGATTCCATCGGCGCTGAATGGCGAAAACGGCAAAGAAGACGACCGCAGCCAGCGCAATGGAGATGATGTTCTCACCCTTCTGCATATCGTCCGCGCACGCTCCCGATTGCGGCGGGCGAGGCCACGGCCTCAAACGCCTGCTTGTGCTATTTAACCATTTCTTCCCTACATTGTCATGACGCCGCACCAGACGCGAGGGTTGTTTCATACGAAGGAAACAAGTGCGCGGGGAGAAGGCAGGTCCAACCATGCCGCCCACCGTGGTGAGAAACTCTCCGGTCAGGCACGACGGAAGGAATCGAGAAGCCAGCGGTCTTCGCTTTCCTGGTGGCGGAGGATGTAGACGTTGCCGTCATCCGCTTGGACCTTGAAGCAGCGATAACCCACACCGTGCCACTGATCCTGGACTTCCCTGACTTCATGCGTCTGCGCGCCGGTCTTCCCCGGGAAGGTGAACCGCAGCGGGCGCTCGTCCGCCCGATAGCCGGCATAACATTCGACCTTGAGTTCCAGATCCATGGGCAGAACAGGGCCAGCCTTGGCTTGGCTGGTCCGTCGCGCAGTATAAACCCAGGATTCGATGCTGGGCGCAAGAAGGAGCGGTGGGAGTCGCTGACTCGCCCCTGCGAACGAGACCGCCCCGCCTGCACCGCACGACTTCCGGCCGCGGCTTCCTGCCTAGTGCTTACTGCCTGCTATTTTCCGGGCGGGGCCGGTGAAGTGGACGACGGGTTCAAACGCCTTCTCCAGCGCTTCCCGGTAGGCTTCTACGTCGTAGCCCCTCCAGCCTTCCCACAAGGTCCAGGCGCGCACCCGATCGTCGATGAGCGCGGAGCCGGCGTCGGTGATGATGAATTCGATGTTTTCACCCGGCCGCAACTTCACGCCCGCCCGGTCCAGTTGCCGGGCGGCGATGGCCGTCACGCTGTTTTTCTGGTAGCTCGCGGGAGCGCGGGTAAGGCGCTTGCGGATGACCAGTTCTTCGGGCGCTACACTGCCGTCCCGGAGCCGTGCCAGGAACCTCTCGTAAACTTCCCGCGCCTCGCCGAGTTTGGCGCAGTAGGTCGGGAAATCATAAGCCTCAGCCAGAATGGCGAGCACCTCGCGCTGCATCCTGGCGATGAACGGCGGGGTATCATGCCGGCGGCATTCGAGCCCGCGCACCTTGAGCTCACCTGCTTCCGACACGCAGAAAAAGCGGTTGGGCACGGGGATCTCAGCAGATTGCCTGGAGGGCAGGAAGACGACGTAGCGATAGACGGCCTCGAGCGCCAGGGGCAGGCCGGTGAGTCGCTCGATTTCCCGCGCCAGGAGTTCGTAGTCCGCGCGCGTCGCCTGCGGTGGAGGTAGGCCGTAGGGGCGACGCGCCGCGTCGCCCCTACATACGTAGAGCGAGTCCACGAGAGCGTGCAGCACGCGGAAGCCCCGCCGCTCCGCCGCCTCTTTCGCCACGAGCAATTTCTCCCGCGCCAGGGCATTGATGGCCTCGTGCGCTTCGATTTTGCCGAAGCGGGCGTTCTTGTAGCCGGTGTACCCGAAGCAACAAACCAGCAGCCACTTCAACACGCCGCGCCGGAGTTTATAAACCTCGGGGTTCGGGGTTCGGGGTTCGGGATTCGGGATGGGAGAGGGGAGATTTGCCGCAGGCCCCGCCCCCTGCATCCCGAAACCCGCCTGTGCAGGCAGGCCCGAATCCCGAGTCCCGAGTCCCGAACCCCGAATCTTGTACTGCTGTCGCTTGGCGATGAGCCGCTCCACGACCCGGCTGGTGATGCCTCGATACCGCTGGCAGATGCGGTAGCCGAGTTCCGGCACGCGCGGCGCCTGCGGGCAGCATGGGCAGTTGATCGTTTCCGGTGAGATGTTGAAGCGCGCCATGATGCTCGGAAACTCGCTCACGAAATCCAGTTCCGCTACGTTTTCAAAGAATCCGAGACGCGGGGAAAAAACCAGTCCGCCACGATCCGCCATCAACAACTCATCCGGATGCTTGAGACTTTCCGGCTCGGCCTTTTGCGCGGGAATCAACACTCCGTCCCGCCAAGCGACTTCCATCTGCATGTAAGAGATTCCCGTGCCCGGCGTCGTCCGGCAGGCGTATTGAACCGGCAATTTCGTTACCCGCACCAGTTCCCAGAGACCTTCGAGTTCGCTGTGCTCGGCGGTGAAAGAATTCTGCGTGTCAATGTGCAGCCGTCCGAACAAGGTCGTAGTGCTCTCTTTGAACAGGATGCGCCCATAGCTGGTGTAGCTGCGTGAGCGGCTTCTCTCCACAGGCAATTCATCGCGATTCAAGGGCAGGTGGATCTGGCGTCGCTGGGCTTGCCGGAGCAAACCCGGAAGTAGAACGGCATCGCCCCATTCCGTGACCAGGACGTCCGGGTCGTAGACCCGCAGCAGGCGCTCGAAAGTTACCGCTACCGGTTCGTCGGAATCATCGAGTACTTGCCAGTCATCCTCGATGGCTACCTCGACAGCGCCGTGTCTGCCGTGCCGAGGATTGACGTCGGAGAGCCCTTCCAGGCGAACCTGCATGGTGCGCACGGGCGGCCGTTCATACTCGGTAAGCCACTCGTCGTCCCGGCAGGTGATCGCCTGTATTTCGCCGGCGGCGTCTGCCTCGACCTCCACTTGCGCCAAGGGGAAAATTTTCTTTTCCCAGCAATACATCGGCGCGAGCATGAGGTCAGAGTCGTACAGAACCAGGCTGCTATCGAAGCGGCGGACGAATCGCGCGAGCGGCGAGAACAGCGTGGGATGGTGGGCCAAAACTTGCAGGACCCGGAGCGGCTGCCGGTCCCAGATGTTCTGCCTCTCCGCGAGCGTACAACCCACCGGAGCCCGGGCTTGGAGCGCTTCGGCCAGACGCGCGAGCTGTCTTTCCGGCCCGTGCACGTAGAAGCAAGGGCGAAAAGAGCCGTCAATCAGCCGGCGGCGCTTCTGGCCCGACTCGATAAGCCACAGGACCATCCCCTGCGGGCAGGGGTAAAGGTCGAGAATCCATCCATTGAGTCTCAAGGTTTATTCCTAACGCGGCCTCAATTTTGCGCAGCCGAATTTCATGGTCCAGCCCGACGGCGACGTGGATCCCGTGCATCGCATCCACAGGAAAGTGATAGGTGCAAGCCTGGACATAGAGGCGAACGCGATTGAACATGGCCTCGAGATGCTCCTGCTCTTCTTGACGCAGGGCGCGACCAAAGCGCTGTTTCCAGGACTGCAATTCTTGCTCGATCAAGTCTCGAAACGTGGCAACGGTTCGACCCATGGTTCCTCCAAAAACAGTGAACAGTGGACAGTGAATAGTGAATAGCAAATCACCCGATCTTTCTGAACTGAGTCACTGAATCAGTGAGCTATTGGTTCAATGACTTACTGGCTCAGTCTTCGGGTCGCCCACCGCCCACTGCCCACTACCCACTGCCTACTGCCTAGTTGTGCCAAGCCGAGCTGGCCATGGTCATCAAGCTGAAACTTCCAGAGTTCGGTCGCTACCGCACAGGTCTGAGCGAAAAAAAGCTTGCGGCAAACGGGCGGGTGGAAACCTGAGACGGAAGAAAACAGGGCGACCGTGGTTTGGCTGGCCCAGCGGCGGAGATGGCCAAGCGCCTGCTGGAAAGCCGCGGATGCGTCGGCAGGGCGGATATCCTCGTCGAAGTAAAGTTCGGGGAAGGCCGTTACCATCAGAACTTGGGCGGGGAATTCCGCGAGGAATTGGGGAACACGGCTGATGAGTTCGGTAAGCTGAAAGCAAGTGAAGGCCCGCGCCAGCTTAATCTGTCGGTTGAATTGCGCAAAGGGAATCCCGCGCCGTTCGGCCAGCCGCGCCATAAGCCGGGGATTGGCACAGTTCGCACCGTCTAGAAACAGAATGCGCTTGCCCTCGAGGACCAGGCGCGGCAAGAAGTAGTGGCTGAGCCGGGGCGCATCGCACTCCCCGTGGAAGACCGCCAAACCCCGCGGCGGCAGGCGCCAAGGTTGCGTCAAGGCGGTCGAAGACGGAGTTAGCCCGTTCATGAACAAAGCTCTATCCCCCCAATAGAGGTGGGCTCAGTATAGGCGAAGAAAAAGCGAAAGTCAAGTTGATCGGGTGATCCAAGTAATCTGGTGATTTGGCGATTTTGTGATTGAGCGATTGTCAGGACTCTTCTCGACTTTCAATCGCAATATCACCTAATCGCTAAATCGCTCAATGACTTGGTCTCCCAATCACCAGATCTTCCGATCTGCCCTGTGCCGAATCGTATGGACGAACTTCCACCCGCATGTTAGAAAAGAACGCGGCTTGAGCAAGGCATCTCTTCGACAGAAGCTGTCAGCAGTCAGCGATCGGTTTTCCCCGGCCCGTTCCCGGACCGAAGGGCCGGGGCGGGCACCCAAAGCATTAGCTGACGGCTGAGTGCTGATAGCTGAAAGCTGGAGCCCTTGAAACGCATCCTCATCACGAACGACGACGGCATTAACGCTGCAGGGATCAAGGCCCTCGAGCAGGGCTTGGCGCCGGTGGGGGAAGTGACGGTGATCGCTCCGGACAAGGAAATGAGCGCCACCAGCCAGTCGATCAGCCTGCACACGCCGCTGCGCATCCACCGGATCGACGACCGGCATTACGCCGTCTCCGGCACGCCGGCGGACGCGGTGATCCTGGGCCTCTACCACATCCTGCCGCAGAAGCCCGACCTGGTGGTAAGCGGAATTAACCCCGGCGGCAATCTGGGCGAGAATGTGGTTTACTCCGGCACGGTCGCCGCTGCCATGGAGGCGGCGCTGCACGCTGTGCCGGCCTTCGCTATTTCGCTCGCCACGCGCAAGTACCTGGACTTTTCCGTGGCGGCGGCCTTCGCGGCGCAACTTGCTGCCCAAATCCTGGAAGAGAGGCTGGCACCGGGAGTGTGCTTGAATGTGAACGTTCCGCGCGGCGAAGTGCGCGGCGTGCGGGTCACCCGCCAGAGTCAGAAGATCTCACAGAACATGGTCCGCGAACAGAAGGACCCGCGCGGGCGCCCCTATTATTGGCTCGACGAGACCGTAGAACTGGGCGACGTCGAGCCGGATACCGACTACGGCGCCATTCTCGCGCACGAAATCTCGGTGACGCCGCTGCAGGTGGACCGAACGCATTACCCCAGCCTCAACGAGATTTCCCGCTGGCTGCCGGCATTGCAGGTGGTGAAGAAGTAGCGGCGGCTTCGCCTCCAACCGACGAGCATGGGGGTATGCCATGGGGAGGCTCGCCAGTCGCCCTACAACGCCAGACCCGCAAGCGCGAAGGCGCGCCGGAAGGGTGGCGGCTCGCGACGGTGAGTACGCCGAGGCAAAGCCGGCAGGCCACGGCCTGTGCTATCTTTAGGTTTGCCCCAAGGTTACCCAATGTCCAAGGTTCGAGTGCGTTTTGCTCCCAGCCCGACCGGCTACGTGCACGTGGGCAACGCCCGGACGGCTTTGTTCAACTGGCTGTTCGCGCGGCATCACGGCGGCGTCTTCGCTCTGCGGATCGAAGACACGGACGTGGAGCGCTCCGAGGAAGCCTACGAAACGCAGTTGCTCGACGACCTGCGCTGGTTCGGGCTCGACTGGGACGAGGGTCCGGACAAGGGCGGCCCATTCGGATCGTATCGCCAGTCGGGGCGGCTGGAAATCTACGCCCAGCACGCGGAGAGGTTGATTGCGCAGGGCGACGCCTACTATTGCTTTTGCGCGGCGGAGCAACTGGAAGCCGAGCGGCAGGAGGCGCTCAAAGCCGGGCGGCAGCCGCGTTATTCCGGGCGCTGCCGGAAACTCCCATCCGAGGAGGCCGCGCGGCGCAAAGCCGCGGGTGAGCCGGCCGCGGTGCGGTTGAAGATCGTGGAGAGCCGTTTCTCCTGGAACGACCTCGTGCACGGGCCGACCACTTTTTCGAGTGAAGTGATCGGCGATCCCATCCTGGTGCGGTCGGAGGGCAACCCTGCTTACAACTACGCGGTGGTGATTGACGACCACCTGATGGAGATTACCCACGTGATCCGCGGCGACGACCACATTTCGAACACGCCGCGCCAGCTTGCCGTCTATCGCGCCTTGGGCTGGGAACCACCGGCGTTCGCGCATCTTTCCACCATCCTCGGAGCGGACCGCACGCGCCTTTCCAAGCGGCACGGGGCCGCCTCACTGGCTAATTTTCGTGAAGAGGGGATCCTCCCAGAGGCGTTGAAGAATTATCTACTGCTGCTCGGGTGGTCGGCGTCAGACGGTAAGACAGAAAAACTAAGCACGGAGGAGATGATTGCCCAATTCTCTTTGGACCGAATCACGAAGAGCCCTGCGGTTTTTGACCGCAAAAAACTCGACTGGCTGAACGGGGAATACATGGCCGAGCTTTCCCCTGAAAAGTTGCGCGATCGTTCACCAAGTCAACAATTGCAGTTCTTCAGAGAGCGGACGGCGACCTTCCTCAAGTCAAAGGGGTACCTCGCGGAGGAGGAAATTGGGCGGGCCGGCGACATCATCTACGAAATCCTCGCAATCGTTTTCGAGAGTAAGGGTGCGACTCGTCTTCAGGACATTGCCCAGCAGATATTTGGGTACAGTGCAGCAGCCATCATCAGCGGCGTAGCCACGAGGCACGTAGCTGAAGAACCTGCTTCGCGAGAGATCCTGAAAACCTTCATCCCCAAAGTAGTCGGTGAGCCGGAGCTGAAGTTTGACCGATTCCGAGAAATCATGAAATGTGTTGAGAAGGAAACAGGGAAAAAAGGGAGAGAGCTGTTTCATCCCGTGCGGGTCGCCTTAACCGGCGCGGAGTCGGGTCCTGAGTTGAAGAAGCTGATTCCCATGTTCGAGGAAGGGTCGAAGTTGCCGCTGGCGCATCATGTGAAGAGCGTAGCCGAGCGATTGCGTGAGTTCGCGGAGGCGGCGGGTCTCTAGGCGTATGCCCCATAGGCCGTTGTAGGGGCGCATGGCCATGCGCCCCTACGCAGCACAGTTGGCGCCCTGGTTCGCTTGCCGGGGAGACAATTCATTGTCCCAGCGAGAGAGTCGTGAACGGCTGGAGGTCGTGTACGGCATCCACGCGGTGCGGGAAGCGCTGCGTACCCGGCCGATGGACTACGTGCTAATCACGCAGGGTTACCACAACCCCCGCGTGCAGGAGATCATCGACGCCTGCCGGGCAGCAGGCATCGCGCTGCGTTTTTCGCCGCGCCCGGCGGTGGAGCGCACGGCCGGAACGGCCCAGCACCAAAATGTGGTGGCGGTGTGCACGCCCAAGGCCTATGATGATCTCCCCGCGATCATGACCAGTGCTGAGCGGCCACTGCTGGTGGCGCTGGATGGCGTCGAAGACCCGGCGAACCTGGGGGCGATCATCCGCACCGTGGTCGCGGCCGGGGCAAGCGGAGTAGTGATTCCCGAGCGGCGCGCGGCGGGCCTTTCCCCGGCGGTTGCGCGGGCGGCGGCCGGCGCTCTGGAGCACGCCAAGGTGGCGCGTGTCCCGAACCTGGTTCGAGCCTTGATGGACTTGAAAACGCACAACATTTGGGTGTATGGATTTGAGGCGGGGGGGCCGAGATCTTACACGGAACTCGATTATTCGCCTGCCTGCGCGCTGGTTCTGGGCGGCGAAGGGCGGGGCTTACATCGGCTGGTCCGCGAGGCCTGTGATGAACTGGCGCACATCCCCCTGCGCGGCCCCGTGAGCTCGTTGAATGTGTCCGTGGCGGCCGGCGTGGTGCTCTACGAGGCCGTGCGGCAACGCACTCGGTGAGAGGAAGGGGTCGCCTGAGTTCCCCCGTTCGTGGTGGCAACGCACCGCTTCAGCGCTGCAACGCGGGTCGCCTCGAAATCATCCAACAGGAAGTAAGGCTTCGGGAGGTCGTTCATGGGTCTGAAATGGCTGCGCGGGTCTGTGCGGTGGGCAGCCCCCCTGGTGCTACTGTTAATGCTCTCGGAACAGGGCTCCGTGCGAACCACCTTGGCGCAGCAGGGTGTGGCGGGCGCCGCACCGGGGCAGACTGCTCCGCAGAAGGAGTCGGCCGATCCGACGCAGGCGACTGCGACGATTCGCGTGGAATCCAGGTTGGTGACGACTCCGGTGACGGTATTCGACTCGGGCGGGCAATTCGTGTACGACGTCCAACAGGATGAATTCAAGGTTTACGACAACGGCGCGCTGCAGCGGATCGCGCAGTTTGGGACCGAAATGCATCCTGTGGCTTTGGTGATCGTGGTGGAAACAAATGACACGACCGCGTCATTGCTGGAGGACGTCCGCCCCCTGGGCTCATTGTTCTCGGAACTACTGATGGGGCCGCAGGGGCAGGCGGCGCTGATTACTTACAGCGACCGCGTGGACCTGGTCCAAGACTTCACCAGCAATGGCGACAAGTTGGATACGGCGCTGCGCGGGCTCAAGGGGGGCGGCAGCGGGATGCACCTCGACGATGCGCTGGTGCGTGCGCTAGGGATGCTGGAGAAGCGGCCGAAAGAGGACCGGCGCGTGGCCGTGGTCTTTTCCGATGGCTATGATGTCGGCAGCCAGATGAGCAAAGGCGAGATCGTAAAGCGGGCGATGAATTCGGATGTCACGGTCTATGGGCTGGGCTTCAATACGACGAAAGCTCTGTGGTCCAGGCCACAGAAGGAGCCTCGGCCTGACCTCGTCGACGAGGCGGTGGGGCACCCCGCGCCTCCTGGCATGGCTCCCACACCCAGCCTCTCCCAGAATATTTACAGCGCGCCCATTCCCATTGTACCGATTCTGCTCGCTACCGGTGAAACGGTGAAGTCCACGGTGTTCAAGAGTTCGCTGGAATACTTCGCGGGCTATTCGGGGGGCGTCTACTATCAGAAGTGGGGAAAAAGTACGGTGCAGGAAACACTGAACCGCATCGCCACGGAAATCCACGGCCAGTACGAGCTGGCCTATTACCCCGATAACCTGAGTCAAACCGGGTTCCATCGTATTGTGGTGCAAGTCCGGCGGCCGGGAGCAAAGGTTCGAGCTCGCGCCGGGTACTACTATCAGGGGACGTCACCATAGGGCACACACCACATCTCCTGCCGGCAGGCAAGTCCCTTACCCGCATGACGCCCCCGAACGGCGGCGCTACGGGGACAGAGAATGGTAAATGCTGAATAGTAGGTGAAACAAGACGCTCCCCCATCGGCGAAGCAGGAAGATTCGTAATTCATGATTCACTATATTTCTCTGAAGCCTTCCCCTCACAAAGTCACCGGGCGCTCGCGGCGACGACCGCGTTCCGGTGTGAGACCCTGTTAAAATTCCTCGTAGCTTCGCCACACCTCAACGCCCTTTCCGGATTGCAGTTCGATTTCCGCCAGATAGGGACGCATCGTGATGGGTTCGACCCTCAGAACCACGGCGTGGATGGCGTCTTGTTCCCTGTAAACAAGCGTAAGGTACCGGTTATCCTTTGCTTTATCGTGTGGGGGTTGCACCTTCCACGCGATGTTCATCCTCCAAACCTGGCTGCTCAGGTCGGGGCGATATTGCATGAGGGTGATAGCAGAAAAGGGCAAGTTGACAGAGCCCGTCGGACAGGTGAAGGCGAGTCCATCCTTTAGCACTTCCAGTTTCCCGCCGCATCCCTGCTGAATGTTTTCCGTCCCGCCCACATACTGAAACGGCGGCTCGTCAGAGGGTTTTCGTTTGCCGTAGGCAAAGCCCGTAAGGAAGAGGACCGCAAGCAAGCCGCTCGTCATCGTGATGCACCTTCCAATGTGGCGCTGCATGATCATAAAGCTCCTGAAGCGTTTTTCTCTGGGCGCACCTACCCGCCGCCTCTCCACGAGTTTACTCCCAGAAGGGCCGCGGGGGAACACGCTCGCGGGTCTATTGGACGCTCTCCATTAGGGTGATCCCGCTTTGTGGGATGCCGCCGTCCCGCAAGTGCGATCTGGGACGCTCGCGAGTCGCCGCGGCCAACTGCGCGCCCGACTGGAACCAGAGCTTCACCTCTGCCGCCTTCGGCAACCTTTCCAGGACTGCCCACGGGTCGGCGCCTTGTTCCTGTTTCTAGCCGCGAGCATCACGGTTGCGACCGTCTGCGGCCGCTACCATTACGCCGTGGACGCCGTGGCCGGAGCGCTGGTCGGCGTGGCGGCCTACTGCGCTTCGAATGCCATCAAGCGTCGGGCGATTGATTGATCGGGCCATCGGGTCATTGAAGGCCCTCTGAGGCCGCAAATTGATTCATCTTCTGACCGGGCACTGTCGATAACCGATACGGGGAAGTGTGTCACGCGGGGGGATTGTCCGTCGGCTCCGCGCGCTTTTGTGACCTCCGACATTGCCCGCTTCGCTGTCATCTCCGATGGCTGGGGTCCGATGGACTCCATCGGAGTCCTGAAATCGGGCCTGAGGCGTGCCGCCTTGCGGGAGAAGGATCTCGCCCTGTCGTTCCGCAGGATGCGAATTCCAGCTTCTTTCGGCAAGACCAGCGCGATAACCGCCTTTCCTTTCAATAACATTCAAGGTTCGCAGCGATAAGTGGCTTATTTTTGTTAAACATTCAAGGATCGAGACGATTTTGAGCTAGGTCAATTTCGTATCTCATTTATTTTCAGCAACATTCAAGGATAT
>JAIQEZ010000184.1 GCA_020073545.1 Terriglobia bacterium
GCTGGCGCCACCGTCCTGAACCTGCCCGACACGGTCGGCTTTTGTATGGAGCCGGAATACGAACAGATGTTTCGCGACGTGCAGACGCGCGTGCCGGGTATGGACCACGTCATTCTGAGCACGCACACGCACGACGACCTGGGCATGGCGGTGGCTAACACCCTGGCGGGCATCCGCGGCGGCGCGCGCCAAGTGGAGTGCACCATTAATGGCATTGGTGAGCGCGCCGGCAACGCCGCGCTGGAAGAAATCGTGATGGCGGTTTACGTGCGCCGCGACGTGCTGCCCGTGTATACGGACATCCGCACTGAGGAGCTTTTCGCTTCCAGCCGGTTGCTTACCCGGCTGACGGGCGTAGCCGTACAGCGCAACAAGGCCATCGTGGGCCGCAATGCTTTCGCGCATGAGGCGGGGATTCACCAGGATGGCGTTCTCAAGAAAGCCATCACGTATGAGATTATTACTCCTCAGACCATAGGGATGCCGTCGAACTCCATCGTGCTGGGGAAACACTCAGGAAGGCACGCGCTGGCCAAGCGTTACGAGGAACTGGGCTATCAACTGGCAAAGCCCGAGCTCGAACGCGCCTATCAGCTCTTCTCGCAACTCGCGGATCGCAAGAAGAACATTTACGACGAAGACCTGATCACGATCGTCGACGAGGGATTCCAGCACATCCCCGAAATGTTCTCGCTGAAGCTTTTCCAGAGCGTTTCCTCGAACGAAGGGCGTTCGACGGCGACCGTGGAGCTCGAAAAGGACGGGGAAGTGTTCCACGATTCGGCCACCGGAGATGGGCCGTGCGATGCCGCCTTCCGCGCTATCGACCGCATCACCGGCGTGCCGGGGAGCGTTGCGGACTTCTCCGTGCACACTGTGGGCCCGGGCACCGACGGCGTGGCGGAAGTCACCATTCGCGCGCGTTTCGAAGGGCGCGAATTCACGGGAAAGTCCAGTAACCACAGCGTGGTGGAAGCTGCGGCGCGCTCTTACTTGCAGGCTGCCAATAAGGCCGCGTACGAGCTGAAGCGCTCGGAAGAAGCAACGGCCGTGGGTTCCGTGCACGAAAACGAAGCTGTAGACCGGTTTTTCCCGGTAGGCTACTGAGCCCAAAGCGCTTAGCCGTGGAATGATGTCCACGTGTAAGACGGATGTGTGAGCACCAAGCCGTGCACGGCAATGGATCGGTAGGTGATTTGGTTTCGGATTCGACCGTTGACATTTCGTCCCTTCTCTTCAGCGGTTTCGTGGCCTTAACTACCAGAAATTAAAAGACTTACGCATTGACTCTTGGAAGGATTTCACCTTACTTCTTTCCGTGTTGCTAACCTCAATAAAATCTTGCAATTTCACGCCTGGGTCGTGTAAGCTATAGATAATTAAAGATATGCAAAGCCTGTATCGAATTGCGGTACTTGCCGGCGATGGGATTGGGCCTGAGGTCACGGCCGAAGCCGTGAAAGTCCTTAAGGCGATTGAGGAAATAGTCGGCCCCAGCTTCCGGTTTCAGAGTGGATTGATAGGTGGTTGCGCCCTCGACCAGACTGCATCTCCACTTCCCGCCGAGACGATTTCCATTTGCGGCAACTCGCATGCGGTCCTGTTGGGAGCAGTGGGTGGACCGCAATGGGACTCGAAGCGTCCCGAGTTGCGTCCTGAGCAAGGCCTGCTGCAATTGCGACAGCGCCTGGGGCTTTACGTGAACTTGCGGCCCGTGAGGGTGATCGACTCGCTGGCGGGCATTTCCGCGTTGAAGGCGGACCGCGTGCGGGGAACGGACCTGGTGATCGTGCGCGAGCTGATGGGTGGTATCTATTTTGGCAATCCGCGTGGTATCTTCGCCAAGGACGGCGAGCGCATGGGCGTGAACACGGAAATCTATCGCGAGCACGAAGTGGAGCGTGTGGCGCACCGCGCTTTCCAGCTGGCACGTCTCCGCCGGCGCAAGGTGACATCTGTAGACAAAGCCAACGTGCTGGAATCATCGCGGCTGTGGCGGGAAGTGGTAACGCGCATCGGCCGGTCTTATCCCGACGTCGAACTCCGGCACCTTTACGTTGACAACTGCGCGATGCAGTTGATCGACAAGCCCACCAGCTTCGACGTGGTCCTGACTAACAACATGTTCGGCGACATCCTGAGTGATGAAGCGGCCATGCTGACCGGCTCGATCGGCCTGCTGCCTTCCGCAAGTCTGGGCGAGCATTCGGCGCTCTATGAGCCGATCCACGGCTCGGCGCCGGACATTGCGGGCCGCAATCGCGCCAACCCCATCGCCTCGATGGCCTCGGCGGCGCTGATGCTGCGCTACTCGCTGCGCATGGAAACGGCCGCCGCGGCCATCGAGGCGGCCATCGAGAGGGTCTTGAAGCGCGGTGTGCGCACCGCGGAGCTCCCCGGGAAAAAGCGCCCGACCACGACCACGCGCATGGGCGACCTGATCGCTGAAGTCACGCAGAAAATCCTCAAATCAGCTCACTCCCGCAGGCGGTAACGCTGCCCCGCCGTCGGCTGTGCTATCACCATTCCCCACGGGATCCTCCTCTGAAGTTCTGGGGCTGCCTTGCCCCTTCGATGGCTCAAGCACCCGATGATCCGATCCCTAATCACTCCATCGCCCGATTCTCATGCCCGTTCAATGTCAGACAGAGTGTTTTGATCCAGTCAAGACGGGTAAATGACTGGACTTGTTGTGGGTGCGGACGCAGGCGACAGTTCTGTCTCTCGGTCCTCCGTGGCCACAAGAAGACTCCACACAGAGGGCGCGGAGAACCTTCGTGGGCTCTGTGTTGAGACTTGAGAGGCACGGAGAGCACAGAGAGTCTTTTTGAATTGCGGCCAATCGGGCTGCAATACTGTACGCTCGACGTCAAATTGGTATCAATTGTGGATTGCCTTCGCGAACTGATTCCGGAATAATGCCGGGCGGAGAATTGGGTTGTCTTCACGGACCGCAGTCCTCATTCTCGTGGTGGGGTTATTCATGTCATCGCCAACGAACGGCGAGGGAATTCCTCCCTCGGTTGGACCATCATCGGAGCGGAGACAAGAGATTCCGCGCGGCCCAGACTTGGTCTTAATGCACGGCAAGATTTGGACGGGTGAGCCTGGGTCGCTGCCGGGGGCCAGACCCACGCCCGCGAAATTCGCGGAGGCTGTGGCGATGGTGAATGGCCGCATCCTGGCGGTGGGCAGCGACGCGCAGGTTCAGGGCTACGTCGGCCCGAGCACGAAAGTCGTAGACCTCCAGGGCCGGCTCGCCGTGCCGGGCCTGATCGACAGCCACGCGCACTTCATCGGCGGGGGCTTTCAGCTCCTGGAGATCGACTTGAAGAATGCGCGCAGCGAGGCAGAATTCATCCGCCGCATCGCTGAGAAGGCGAAGACGCTCGCGCCGGGCCGTTGGCTGCTGGGCGGCAATTGGGACGAGCAGGCGTGGGCGTCGGCAAAGCTCCCCACGCGCGGGATGATCGACGCCGTCACCGAAACGAACCCGGTCTTCCTCAGCCGTTATGACGGGCACGCCGCGCTGGCCAATTCTCTGGCTCTGAAGTTGGCCGGAGTAACGCGCGCGACGCCGGACCCGGTGGGCGGGGTCATCGTGCGCGATCCGGAGACGGGCGAGCCCACGGGAATCATCAAGGATGCCGCGCAAGACTTGGTCACCAAGGTCATTCCGCCTCCCACAGAAGCCGAGATGACGGAAGCTCTGCGCGCGGCGCTCCAGGAAGCTGCGCGGGTGGGATTGACCTCGGTGCAGAACATCACGGTCGATGATGATTCCTGGAACCGCAGCTTCACTGGTGAGCTCCAGCTTTTGCGGCGCGCGGAGTTGGAAGGCTGGCTTACCTGCCGCTTTTACGAAATCATCCCCCTTGCGCGTTGGGAGAGGCTGCGTGACGCAGGCCTGTCGCGCGACATGGGCGACGACTACATCAAGCTGGGCGCGGTGAAGGCCTTCGCGGATGGCTCGCTCGGCTCGGCGACCGCCTGGATGTTCGAGCCCTTCGCCGACGATCCGGCAAATCGCGGCATCCCGCTGCCGCTGATGAATCCGCTCGCGAAGATGCAGGCGCTCGCAAGCGGCGCCGACAGGGCGCAAATTCAACTCTGCATTCACGCCATCGGCGATCGCGCGATTGCGGAAATTCTCGACATGTATGTGCGCCTGGGCGGCGGCAACGCGGCCGCGCATCGCTTCCGCATCGAGCACGCTCAGCACCTGCGCGCGCAGGACTTCGCGCGTTTCGGCAAGTTGGGCATCGTCGTCAGCATGCAGCCCTACCACGCCATTGACGACGGCCGCTGGGCCGAAAAGCGCCTGGGCCACGAGCGCCTGCGCTGGAGTTACGCGTGGCGATCGATGCTCGACGCCGGAGCGCCGCTGGCGTTCGGCTCGGACTGGCCGGTGGCGCCGCTCGACCCGATCCTGGGCATCTACGCCGCGGTCACGCGCGCCACGCTGGATGGCAAATACCCGGAGGGCTGGTTTCCCGAGCAGCGACTTACCGTGGGAGAAGCTTTGCGCGCCTATACACAGGGTTCCGCCTACGCGGCCTTCGAGGAAAACGAGAAGGGAAGCATCGCGCCCGGAAAACTGGGCGACGTGGTGGTGATTTCGGACGACCTCTTTGCCATCCCGCCCGCCAAAATCAAGGACGCGCGCGTGGTCATGACCATTGTGGGCGGGAAGATCGTTTATCAGGCTGAGTAGTTCAGGCAACCTCCTCTTGTAGGACCGCTCCCCCGGCTCGTCCCCGGCAGGAGCCCCGCGGCGCCGCCACGTTCGTGCAGGGCGCGTCATGCTGTGGCCTCCGAGTGGCGTGAGTCGTGACAACATGGTCATCATTTCCAGAGGGACTTCACGGCATCTCCACAACATGAGGGATTGAACTCTGCACGCAGTCGAGGTAAGATGTGGGCTCCTGAAGGAACGTCGGCACAAATTAGAGCACCTGTTATCGACCGGCAACTTCATCATAAATCCGTAATGTGGTGGGAAAAGAAAACTCGGTCGGTGGCGCAGCCCCTAAGTTTCAATCCCCAAGAGGCTCTGCCAGCGCCTTCTGAAGTGGAAACTCCTATGACTGAATCGACACCGAAAGTGATGCATCCACCGGCGCCAGGAAGCCCGCACACGCTCCTCGGCCGCACCGTGGTGGCGCAAGGGCAGTTGTCGGCAAACGAGGATTTGCTGATCGAAGGGCAATTCCAAGGGAACATCACTCTCGAGGACCATTGCTTGACGGTTGGCACCGAGGGTCATCTCAAGGCGGAAATCCGTGCCCGGCAAGTCGTGGTCCAGGGTTCGGTGACCGGCAACGTCACGGCTCGCGAGAAGGTCGAGATTCGTCGCACGGGACGCCTGATGGGTGACCTGGTTGCCGCGACGGTGGCCATTGAAGAGGGCGCCTACTTCAAGGGCAGCATTGACATCTCGCGGGGAGAGAAGCCCGAGGAATCGCAGGATGTGACGGCCCTCCCACGCCTTGAAGACCGTGAGGTGTGAGGGCGCGTTCGGCCGGGGACGCGTGCAAGTCCGAGAGGGTGCCAGCGACCCCAAGGTGCTTTCCCCGTGCCGGGCGCCAGCCTCCAGGGGAGCAGGTCTGGTCGAAGCTGGCGGCTTGACATGGCTCAAACCCAAAGGCAGGAAGATACCCGTCGAATGCCCTTTGCCGCGCCGGCGCCCAGCCGTGCCCTGCAATTGCTCTGGCAACATCTTGCGCCGATCCGCCATCCCCACTTCCTCGAGTGTGGTCCCGTCTCCCAATCCACCCTGGACGTCTTGTTGTTGCGAGGGGCCAGGCTGTACGTCGCGGACCTGATTACTCCCGCGCGGCAAAACACTGCGGCTTTCTGGACGCGCCGGGGCAAGACGGCGGTTTTCCTGGCCGACGATTTCCTGGCCCAGATTCCCGCTATTCCTCCGGAGTCGATTTCGGCCATATGCTGCTGGGGTCTGCTGGACTTGCTTCCGCGCGAGGCGCTCCCGGTGTTGGTCGAGCGTTTCTATTCCCTTTTGCAGCCGGGCGGCGTGCTGTTCTGTATTCTCCGCGAACCTTACCTCGCGGCGGGCGCGGAAGCGCGTTGGTGGTTCGAAACCCTGACGGTTGTCGGCAGCAGCGCCGGCAAGCAGAAGCCCTTTCCGTATCCGGCGGTGACTAACCGCGAAATGGAACGACTCTTCCCCGACGGCAACGTCAAGACTTTCCTGACGCGTTCGGGACGGCGCGAAGTGCTGGGCATCAAGTGACGCGCTGAGGGCGAAATCCCTTTGCATTCGGAAGACGAGGAAGTTCTCAACCTGCCTTGAAGCCCGCGCCCAGGCCATTCGCGCCGCGCACGCCCAGAAGAATCCCGCCAAGTAAAGTCCGGTGCCTCGGGCCTGCAAGTAACCCCTCTCCTGTCCTCGTACCTCGGACACCCTCTCCCCTCGGGAGTCTGTGTGGCAACTGCGGGGTGAGAGGCTCAAGATCTTGCTTAGACGGATTGGCATCATGATATTGTTACGAGTCCTCGACTCCACAGGCCCGCGAAGGGAGCAGCGATTCCGTCCCCGGCTACGCGTGGGTGGTTCGCCGCCACAGGCGGGTGAGATTGAAGGCCGTGCAGGCCAAGGCGATTTCCCCACCCACTTTGCTCAGCCCGCGCAGTC
>JAIQEZ010000036.1 GCA_020073545.1 Terriglobia bacterium
CCGCCTGTGGCGGCGAACCACCCACGCGTAGCCGGGGACGGAATCGCTGCTCCCTTCGCGGGCCTGTGGAGTCGAGGACTCGTAACAATATCATGATGCCAATCCGTCTAAGCAAGATCTTGAGCCTCTCACCCCGCAGTTGCCACACAGACTCCCTGGGGGGGGTGGCCGTCCTGAGGACGGCCGGGTGGGGGGGCCTTCTGCCTTCTCTGCCTCGCGCTGACCCGTGCACGCCGCCTGCGTCGCCAATCCAAAGTCGCAAATCCAAAATTACTGTTTGAGCCCCAGGCCGGGACGATCCGGGAGCAAGAGCTTTCCATTCTTGACCTGCACACCTGAGAAAGGATCGTTGGCGATCAAAAGGTTCCCATCCAAGTCCGCGTAGTCGACCAGAGGCGAGAGATGCGCTGCGGCGGTGACGCTCACGGAACTCGAGACCATGCAACCCAGCATAGTCTTGAGCCCGAGGGCACGCGCGATTTGAATCATCTTGAAAGCCTCCAGAATCCCGCCGGACTTGTCCAGCTTGATGTTCACGCCGTCGTAGACACCGGCGAGCCTGGGAATATCGCTCGCATGCATGCAGGCCTCGTCGGCAATTAAAGGGAGGTGCACGCGTTCCCGCACCCAACGTGTCTCCTCCAGCCTGTCGGCGGGCAAGGGCTGTTCGACGCATTCCACTCCCTGGGTTGCCAGCCAGTTAATCTTTCGCACCGCCTCTTCTTTGTCTTTCCACCCTTCATTGGCGTCCACGCGGAGGGGTCGGTTCGTGACACTGCGCACGGCCGCGATGGTCGTTTCATCGGTGTCCAGGCCCACTTTGACTTTAAGAACGGGGAAAGGTTCAGCTTCCCGAACCTTCTGGCGGGTTATTTCCGGAGCGTCAATCCCGATGGAGAACGTCGTGATGGGGGCATCGTTGGGATCAAGACCGAAGTAGCGATACAGCGGCACGCCCAGCTTTTGGCCAACCCAATCCATCAAGGCGATGTCGAGAGCGGCTTTGGCGGCGTATTGCCCCGGCACACGATGGAAAACCTCCGTCAGAAGTTTCTCGAATTGCCAGGGGTCGGCGCCGGTCACCCAATCGCGGACGGATTGGATCGCCCGCTGCGCGCCTTCGGCGTTCTCCTTGTAACGGACGATGGGCGCGCCTTCGCCGTGGCCGATCACACCGTCGCGAACAAACCGCACATGGAGCGTGTCGCGATACTCGCTCGACGACATCGTGGTGGTCCAGGTGTGCCGCAGCTTCAAACGGACAATCTCGGTCTCCAGCGTGGTCGCGGAAGAGCTGCTCGTGCCACTGAGGGCTCCCGTCCCGCCATGCGCGGACGGCGGGAATTCCAGACCATTCAGTGCGCAAGCAGTTCCCAGCGTTTTCATCCAGTCACGGCGGTTCATTTCAACCTCCTGCATGCGACCAGCAGTTTCGTCCACGGCGGGTCCGCAAGGCGGCTGATCTGCACGCCGGGATGCCCGCGCGTCGTGTCGTGTATGAATTTGCCGTGCCCGATGTACATTCCAGTGTGCGTGATCCTCTGGGGCGACTCAGCGAAGAAAAGCAAATCACCGGCCCGAAGTTTGTTGCGCGTCACCGGCACGACGCCCTCCCACGCCGCCTGCAAGTCCGCATCGCGCGGCATCTCGACACCGCGTCGGCGCACCAACATTTGGGTAAAGCCTGAGCAATCGAACCCGAAACTGGAAGTCCCGCCCCAGAGGTAGGTGAGGCCGAGGAAACGCTTGGCAAGTTCGATCGTCTCCTTGCCGCTGCGCGGCCTGGGGTTCAGATCGACGTCGCCGCGCTGAATCCAGGCCGAGCGCTCGTCCGGCAGGCGAACCTCAATCCAGCGGCCGCCATCATTCTCTCGCTCCACGACCACCTCCAGCCGCGCCTCAAAGGGGAGCGTCAGCACAGGTTGATGCTTCGTCACGTCGGGTTCGCGGTAGACGTTCGCAAAAAGGCTTTCCACCTGCGCAGCCTTTCCAGCGGAGGCGTACGGGTGATCGCCGGGGCCATAGCGACGCAGCGAAGCGAGCGGCATCCAGCCCGTGTAGTCATCCGGCGTGCGCACCTTCACCCATTCGTTCTTTCCTTCCACCAGAACAAGGCTGGCGCCGTAGATTGCTTGTGACACCACGTCGGCGTCTTCGCTCGGGCCGGAATACATGTTGGCGACGGGCCTCACCACGACTGCACCCGGCGAAGCCGACGCCATCAACACTAAGGCCAGCAAGAAATTCATAGGAAGCTCTCCATCAGCGCAACCTCAGGTGGCGGCGCGCACCCTGATTACGAGCCGGCGACAGGACGAGTGTAACTCACTGGCCACTGCGGCACTATCCTTCCTGTTGATGCGCAAGGTCCGGCCCCGGCTGGTGGAGTTGGAGAAGCAAAGCCTGCTCGTGGTCTTCGACGTCACGCCAAAGGATCAGAGCGCGACCCTGAAACTGTCGCCGCGTTATACGAAAGCCCCAGACCTGCATAGCAGAGCGGCGCGCGTGGCGGTGGATCATTCCGTGAGCCTCACGGTTCCGTATCAGGACGCGGTGGTCTTGCGGCTCGAATTGCAGACCGCCCCTGCAGGTGGGGGTTGGCTTGGAAATCGCTGGGCGATGGTGGGCCATCGAACCTCGTTGCGATTTCAAGAAGGAGGAATTACACTCCGGTCATGGTCAAGAACCGACGACGTGCTCCTCGTTATTGGGCTCATCTGAAAGCCAGCCTCAGTTTGCCGGCGGAAGGCACCACCTTCGGGGTGATCGTGGAAGATCTGTGCGTGCTCGGCTGCTTGCTGGAATATGCGCCATGGCTGCAGGTTCGCCAGGATTGCGAACTCGCCGTGGAATGGAAAGGCCGGGAATTCCGGACTCCTGCGGTGGTCATCTGGAAGAGCGTGCAGGGCAAGGCGGGACTGCAATTCGGCAGTAACGATCCCGCCAACCAGGTGTTGTTGCGGGAAATCTGCGCCGATCTTCGCCTGAAGCCGCTCGTACGAATGCCGGAAGATCCCGAGTAGGCTGTGAGGCTAGGAGATGGGAGCAGCCGGAAGTACTGACGAGGCGGGCGGGACCCGCTCCTGGCGTTGAGGAGGGCAGCCATGTGTGGTTCATCAAAGTGTCTGCGCATCAGCGTGCTTTTCCTTTCCTCGATCGTGTTGCTGGCGGTGGCCTGGAGAGGGGCCGCGCGTGCGGAAGACTCCACGGATTACGTTCTCACTGAAGATGCACTCAACAAGACGCTGGGCGCGCTGAGTGACCTTCGATCAAAGGGTCTTCCCATCAGCGTGGGCGGGGACAGCCTGGAGTCCGAGATTGCGAATTTGAAAAAGCAGCCCAAGGTCGCGAAAATCATCAAGAAGCGTGGGCTTTCTTTGCGGGAGTTTGTACTGACGTATAAGTCGGCGGCGCAGATCCGGGAGGCGGAAAACGCCAGAGACAATTGGCAGAAGATCCTGGCGGATCCGAACACGACGCCTGAGGCCAAATTCGAAGCTACCCAGAAACTCGGCGAGTCGCTGCAGACCAACCTGTTTACGCTCGAGCAGATTGAACTGGTCCGCCGCAAGATGCCGGACCTGGAAACCCTACTCCCCACCCCCAAATAAAAAGGGCCGCCCGTGGGGGCGGCCCTCGGTAATCCTAGCTGGAATTCTGGAACTAAACCGGGACTTTATCTTCCTCCGGCGTCGGGGTGGCGCCGATCTGCACGAGGGCCGGCTGGGGGTTCTTGAGGACCAATTCCTCATAAACCTGCCGCGCTTGCGCGGCCTGTTGGGCTTCCCAGGCCGCTTTGCGGCGAGCTTTTTCTTCCTCGGCGGCGGTGAGGGGAACATCGTGCTCAAGCTTGCGCACGCGCGCGGCGTCCGCGGCATTCACCGTAAGCGAATGCTGGGTGGAATCCAATTCCACGCTCTTGCCCTTGGCGTAAATTTGGTGCTTGCCGTGGGTCTTATACCACTCGGCCACCGTGGCGTTCTTGTACATGTTCTCGATGATCTTCCGCCAGCCGATGCCCGTGTTGTACGCGCAGAAGGATATCTCGCCCAGTTGGGTTGCGTACGGGATAATGCACATCTCGGTGCGGCGGAAGTCGTAGTTGAACAGATCCTGGAACCACATGCCGGCGATGAAGAGCAGGTTCCAGGGATCGGAGCGGCGCTTGAGAGCGTCTTCGAGCGTGCGGTCGGGGTCTGAGGCGCCGTACTTCTTCCGCGTCCGTTCCTCGCCCGAGAGCGCAAACGACTTGTCAAACTTCTTGATCAGATCCATCAAGGCCAGGCTCCTGGGCGCCTTGAAGGGCCGGTAGTTCTTCAGGATGGCCAGGGCCAACATGCCGTTCGAGAACCATTTCCCGCGCGCCGCGTCGGTAATCCGCCTTACATCCTTCACCAGGCCCGGGACATGCAGGAATTGCGGCACGGGCGCCCATTCCTTGGTTTCCTTGTTGATCATCAGCGCGGTGCCCACGCCGCAGTTGGGGTGGCAACCGCAACTCACCATGCCCCACTGCGCCTCCGGGCCCTTGACCAGATCCGCAAAGTCCGCGAAGCTGCTGAACAACGAGAGGGGGAACCAGTCGCGCGTGGGCTCGGTGATGCCGGTTTGCTTTTTGACGTCATGCGCGAGATGCGCGAGCGTGTAACGCTGGCGCAGGCGGCGCTGCGGGGTGATGTCCTCATCGCGCCCGGTAAAGGAAACGGGCTGGAAGGCGACAAAAGCGATCTTCTTGGGATTCTCGCGCGCGAAGTTCACGATGGGACCCACCTGGTCGTTGTTGACGTTATTTACGAGGGTGATGACCAGGATGATCTCAATGCCGGCCTCGTGCATGTTCTCAATGGCGCGCAGCTTCACGTCGAACAGATTGCCGACCTGGCGATGGCCGTTGGCGTCGTTGCCGATACCGTCGAATTGCAGGTAGGCGTAGCGCAGGCCGGCCTCGAAGGCGCGCCGGCAGAAATCCTTACTCTTCGCGAACTCGATGCCGTTCGTCGCCGCCTGCACGCTGTTGTAGCCGAGCTGGCGCGCGTAGCGGATCGCGTCAACGAAGTACGGCGACATGGTCGGCTCGCCGCCCGAGAACTGCACCGACATCTGCCGTCGCGGTTTGATCTTGGTGGCGTTGTCGAGAATTTCCTTGATCTCTTCCCAGGAAAGTTGGTGGACAAAGCCCACCTGGTTGGCGTCCATGAAGCAGGGGTCGCACATCATGTTGCAGCGGTTGGTTAGGTCCACCGTCAGCACCGAACCGCGCCCGTGCTTGATGGAGCTCGACCCATGATTGTGCAGGCCCTCGTCGTTGTGGGCGCGGATATCGCGGCCTGGAAAGTTTTGTTCGATCCACTTCAGGAAGCTGGAGTCGACGGCCATCATGTCTTCGAAGCGCCCATGGAGGGGGCAATCCTTCACCATCCAGACCTGGCCGTCCCGCTCGAGGATGGTGGCCTTGACTTCACCGGTCTTCTCGGTGAGCAGCGACTGCCAATTCTCTTCACCATTCAGAATCTTGGCGCGCGCTTCCTTTACGCACTCCGGGCAGAGCGAGTCGGTCTGGCGAGGCCAGCCCAGCGGCGGCTTGGTCTTCTCCCAGGATTTCAGGAGTGGCTTATCCGACCATTTGGGAGTGAAAGTTGGACCGGGCCGGTACTTGTTGAAGAATTGAATGGTGTCGAACAGAACCGTGGCCGTCGAACAAACGGCCTGATCGACGTACTTCATGAGCCGCTGACCTTTGATTCTCGGCATAGCGAATTATCCTCTCCCCTCAGAATGACAAACCATCGCCCCATCAGGAGCAGTGTGGGCCTGCTTTGCAGCCCTTGGGCAGCCAAGTCGGTAGGATTGTCTGAGCCCATACTCGCCCGCATTGTCCACAAGCCCGGTGCGGAACACAGAGAGATATGTTCTCTGGTGCCCAAAGGCCCCGCGCCGGAGTGTTTAATTCAGGGCTTGCCTGCCCATCTTGGATCGCGGGGAGCACTAGAGGTCAACAACCGGATGATCCCGCGCCCATTAATTGTGCGTGCAAATGATACGAACTAGAAGGGTTAAGGTTAAGGAATTTACGCTGAACGGCCGTTTGGGCCGGTTGTAAGGCACAAAAAGTCCATTGAGCGGTGTTTGTCAAACAGCCGATGATCAAGGCGTTTGGCAGCTCATTTTGTGATCTTTGTCATCACCATGGAAGGGTTGACCTGCCCTCTCCTGGGTGCGCGCCAGGGAGGGCTGCCTCTCGGCATGCGAGCGGTTTCTTCCTGGGGTCCCTTCAACTGACCTCCCCGCGCTCTCCCCGTCACGCGCTGCTAATCCTGTCGTGCGGATTTCGACCCGGTGCCGCTGAGCGCTGCCTGGCAGCCCTGGCAAATGTCGTTGAGGGCTTGTGGGCGGAGGTCCGGGCCGACACCCCACGTTTGACCATTTGCTATACTCGTTGTTATAGTTAGGATTTGCATCTTGCAGGCAGGACGCAATCTAGACAATGGCCAATATCCAGATAACTTTCCCTGACGGGTCGTCCCAAGAATTTCCCCAGGGTACAACCGCGCTGGAAGTTGCGAAGTCAGTGGGGCCACGCCTGGCGGCTGAAGCGCTGGCGGCAAAGGTGGGCGACCAACTGATTGACCTTTCGAGCAAGCTCGAAGCGAGTGGACCCATTCAATTCATCACACCCACCTCTCCCGAAGGCCTGGAGATCTTCCGCCACTCATCGGCACACTTGCTGGCCGCGGCGGTGACGGACCTTTTCCCGGACGCGCATCCGGGTATCGGGCCCGCCACCGAGAACGGCTTCTTCTACGATTTCTACCGTGAGACCCCCTTCACGGAAGAGGATCTAAAAAAGATTGAGGCGAAGATGCAGGAGCTCGTCAAGGCCAACTTGCCGAACGAGCGGATCTATTATTCGAAGGATGAAGGGGTGAAGGTGTTCGAGCAGATGGGCGAGTTCCTGAAGTGTGAACTGATTCAGGAAAAAGCCGACCCGGTGTTTTCCGCGTATCAAACCGGCAAGTTCCTGGACTTCTGCCGCGGGCCGCACATTCCTTCCACCGGGCGGATCAAAGCGTTCAAGCTTTTGAGCGTAGCAGGGGCTCACTGGAAAGGTGATGAGCGCTCGCATCCGATGCAGCGCATCTATGGAACCGCTTTCTTCAGCCAGAAAGACCTGGAGGCTTATCTCCACCAGCTCGAGGAGGCCAAGAAGCGCGACCATCGCCGCCTGGGCAAGGACCTGGATCTTTTCAGCATTCAGGACGACGCCGGCCCGGGGCTGATTTTCTGGCATCCCAAGGGCGGGGTCATTCGCAGGGAGATCGAAGATTGGCTGCGCGCCGAGCTGACGGCTCGCGGCTACGACCTGGTCTTCACTCCGCACACCATGCGGTTGCATTTGTGGGAGACGAGCGGTCACACGAACTTTTATCGCGAGAACATGTTCGGCGCGATGGAGGTCGAAAACGACCAGTATCAGCTCAAGCCCATGAACTGCCCCGGCCACATCCTGATCTACAAGTCGCGCGTGCGCAGTTATCGTGAGTTGCCGATGAGGCTGGCGGAACTCGGCACGGTTTATCGTTACGAGCGCTCGGGCGTAATGCATGGACTGATGCGGGTGCGCGGGTTCACGCAGGATGACGCCCACGTCTTCTGCATGCCGGAACAGCTTGAGACCGAGGTTCAGGCTTGCGTGGAGTTTGCTTTTCTGGTGCTTAAAACTTTTGGCTTCGACCGCTATCAAGTCGAGCTCTCCGCGCGTGATCCGGAGCATCCCGAACATTACGCGGGCACCGTGGAGGAATGGAACCTGGCGGAAGGCGCGCTGATGAACACGCTTAAGCGCATGGACATCCCCTTCAAATACATGCCCGGTGAGGCGGTGTTTTACGGGCCGAAGATTGACATCAAGCTGGTGGACGCCATCGGCCGACCCTGGCAGCTCACCACGGTGCAGTTCGACTTCAACTTGCCGCCGCGCTTTGGCTTGGAGTACGTAGGATCGGACGGCCACCTGCACACCCCGGTCATGGTACATCGGGCGCTGCTAGGTTCCATCGAACGGTTCTTTGGAGTCTTGATTGAGCATTATGCGGGGGCTTTTCCCGTGTGGTTGGCGCCGGTGCAGGTCGTCGTGCTGCCCATCAGCGACAAACACGCGTCGTATGCCCAGGCGGTCCTCGAAGAACTCCGCCGAGCCAAGGTTCGCGTCCAACTGGATGACCGCAACGAGAAGTTGAATGCGCGGATCCGGGACGCGCAACTGCAGAAAGTCCCCTTCATGCTTGTGGTGGGCGATCGCGAGGCCCAAAACCACAGCGTAGCGGTCCGCAGGAGAGACACCGGCGACGCGGGATCTCGCCCTTTGGCTGAGTTTATAGGTTGGGCTCGGCAGCTTATCGACACTCGGGCTGCAAAATGGTAAGCTAGGCATCACCTTCGGACTAGGTAGTCCCCAGTCCTGGACGAACCTTGCAGTTTTTTGTCGCCCCCGCGGGGGTGGGAGGGAAGATTTATCGCCGACCGATTTGTTCGAGTGAATGAGAGGATTCGTGCCCGGGAAATCCGGGTGATTGATGAGGAAGGGAAGCAACTCGGGATCATGCCTCCCTTCGAGGCCCTGAAAACCGCCAAAGGTCAGGGTCTGGATCTGGTGGAAGTTGCCCCTACCGCAAACCCTCCGGTCTGCCGCATCATCAACTATGGAAAGTACCTCTACCAGCTCAACAAGCGGCAACACGAGGCGCGCAAGCATCAGAAGTCGATTGGGCTCAAGGAAGTGAAGATGCGGCCGCGGACCTCGGCGCACGATTTCGAGACGAAGCGGAATAAGGTCCTCGCATTTCTGCAGGAAGGGGCCAAGGTTAAGATCACGATCATGTTCCGCGGGCGCGAGATGGCGCATCGGAATTTGGGCTTCAATATGATGGAACGCTTGATTCAGGACATAGGAGAAGCCGGCCAAGTGGAGACTCGGCCCCGGCTCGAGGGCCCGAACTTGACCACCATCCTGGCGCCCAAGAAGGCCGCGGGCAAGGCCACGACTGCATCCGCCCGCCCAGCGGCCAGCCAGCCCAGCACACCCCCGCCGGCTCAAGCCAAGCCCACGGGCCCGCAAGAATCCTCAGGAGGATAGATTTGGCCAAGGTCAAGAAAGTAAAGCTGAAGCTCAAGACTCACAAGGGAGCGGCCAAACGCTTCAAACTGACTGGCAGCGGCAAGGTCATGCGTCGGCATTCATTTGCCCGCCACATCCTGACATCCAAACCCAGCAAGCGGAAACGGCGGCTGGGTCGGTCCGTCGAATTGTCTGCCGCCGACACGGTTGCGGTTCGCCGGATGCTTCCCTACGGGAGGTAAGACTGAGGGAACAGGGAACAGCGCGCAGCCGAAGAAGGTGTGGTTTGCTGTCACCTGTAACCGGCTTTTCCAGGGTGCGGGAAGGCTTCGCCGAGGCGAATAGGGTGCCTTCGCTGCCCCGAAAATTCTAGAAAGGAGTAAAACCCATGCCTCGAGTTAAGCGCGGCTCTGTTCGCCGCGCCAATCGCAAGAAGCTCGCCAAGCTCACCAAAGGTTATTTCCTCAATAAAAGCAAGCTCTATCGATCTATGAAGGAGGCCGCGGATAAGGCCGGCCGTTATGCGTACCGCGACCGGCGGCGCCGTAAACGCGATTTCCGCCGCCTCTGGATCCTGCGCATCAGCGCCGCCGCGCGCTTGAACGAGCTCACTTACAGTCAGTTCATATACGGGCTGAAGAAGCTAGGAGTGGAGCTGGACCGCAAGATGCTCGCGGAAATGGCCGTGAAAGATCAGGCGGCGTTTGCAGACCTAGCTGGTAAGGTGAGGCAGGCGGTGAGTAGTACAGCCCCGGCCGCCTAAGACCAGTTTTCCCAGACGTGATTCTGCGTCGGGGCGCATTGCGATGCGCCCCAGCAGAACGCAAACTCTTGCGATGACCATTGACGAAAAGGTTCGGAAGACTCTCGCCGAACTCGGCGTCACCGACGCCGCGGGCGTGGAAGCGCTCTTCGGCGAAGTGCGTGCGGCGATGGAACAGGAGAGGAGTAGCCTGGTTTCGCACGGCGCGTCAAGCGAAGCGGAGCGCGACAGGCTCTCGAAGAGCCTGCGCGACCGCTGGCTGGCGCGCCAGAATGGGCTGCTCGCGAATATCGATGAACGCTGGCTGAAAACTTCACCAAAAGAATTAAAACCTTCCGTCGGGAAGAGCTTCAATGGGCTTCGCCAAGCCGCTGCTGCCCTGGAAATGGATGCACTCGTTAAGGGTGTCGGTCTTAAGATTCCCACGAAAGTTGCTGCGGTGGACGCCGCTGAAATCCGTGGGGCTGGCCTGCGCGACCTCACGCTTCCTGGCTATTGCCGCCCGCTCGGCTCGCTGCACCCCGTCACGCAGATGCAGCGCGAAATCGAACAGATCTTCCTCAATCTGGGATTCCGGATCGAGGACGGGCCGGAGATTGAATCGGTCTATTACAACTTTGACGCGCTCAATATTCCGGAGAGTCATCCTTCGCGCGACGACTGGGATACGCTCTACATCAACGCGCAGACCGTGTTGCGCACCCACACGTCGCCCGTTCAAATCCGTGCGATGGAAAAATACGGCGCGCCGCTCTACATCATCATTCCTGGGAAGTGCTATCGGCACGACAATCCCGACGCCAGCCACACGCCGATGTTTCATCAAATCGAAGGCTTGGCGATCGACAGCGACATCACCTTCGCCGACTTGAAGGGGACACTCGATTTCTTTGCCAAGAAACTCTTTGGCGAGAAGATTCACACGCGTTTTCAGCCCAGCTTTTTTCCATTTACTGAACCCAGCGGCGAGGTGGCCATCAGTTGTATTTTCTGCGGCGGCGAAGGCTGCCGGGTGTGCAAAGAAAGCGGCTGGATTGAAGTCATGGGGTGCGGCATGGTTCATCCCCAGGTGCTGCACAACGGAGGAATCGATCCCGAAAAGTATTCCGGCTGGGCCTTCGGTTTGGGTGTGGACCGCTACGCGATGATGAAGTATGACATCAACGACATTCAGCTCCTTTTCCAGAGCGACGTACGCTTTTTGGAGCAATTTTGAATAGGGTGGTTGGCCCGCAGCCAAGAGTAGCGCTGACCTTTAGGTCAGCACAGGGGAAGACAACAGGACTGCCGACCTAAAGGTCGGCGCTACTTCGGAACTCATAATTTTTCGCGGCCTTGTCCAACGATGAAGATTTCCGTAAACTGGCTCAAGGAATTCGTCGACGTTACGAGTGACCCGCGTCAGCTCAAGTCGGACCTGACGATGATCGGCCTGAACACCGAGTCGTGCGCGCCGGTGGGCGACGACTGGGTGCTCGACGTGGAAGTTACCACTAATCGCCCCGACTGCCTGAGCCATTACGGTGTGGCGCGGGAACTCGCCACACTCTATCGCCAACCGCTCCAGAGGGTGGAAGTTTTCCTGAAGGAATCCGGGGAGCCCACCTCCGCCGCGGCGACAGTTGAAATTGCTGATCCCGACCTCTGCGCCCGATACTGTGGCCGTATCGTCCAGAAGGTCCAGGTGGGACCTTCGCCCGACTGGCTTGTGAAGCGGTTGGAAGCGATTGGCCAGCGGTCCATCAACAACGTGGCCGACGCCACGAACTACGTGTTGATGGAGCTGGGTCATCCCCTTCATGCCTTCGACTTGTTCCGCTTGAGACAGCACAAGATTATCGTGCGACGCGCCAACCCCGGAGAACCGCTGCGAACCCTCGACGGCGTGGACCGCACTCTCACCCGCGATAGTCTGGTGATCGCTGATGGTGAACGCCCCGTGGCTCTCGCGGGCGTTATGGGCGGCGAGGAGTCCGAGATTTCCTCGCGAACTGGCTCCGTTCTGCTGGAGAGTGCGTGGTTCGAGCCGGTGTCGGTTCGCCGCACGGCGAAGTCTCAGGGGATGCACACGGAGGCTTCCCATCGCTTCGAGCGGGGCGCCGACCTTGAGATGGCGCCGCTGGCCCTGGATCGCGCCGCCGATTTGATTCAGAAAGTCGCCGGAGGAGAGATCCTCCGGAAGATGATTGACGTCTATCCCCGGCCGGAGTCCCGCAAGGACCTGCTGCTCCGGCGAAGTGAGATCGCACGTATTCTGGGAACCGAAGTCGCCTGGGAAGAGGTGGAACGTATTCTGTGCGGTTTGGGATTCCAGACCGAACGACAAGGCACGGAAGGCTGGCGCGTATCCCCACCTTCCTTCCGGCTGGATGTTTCTCGGGAAATAGACCTGATCGAGGAAGTGGCGCGACACGTCGGCTACGACCGCCTACCCGCCCGCGTGCGCCCTGCGCCGCCACGCGTCGAGAGGGACATCACCCGCGAGAAGATCATGGCTGTTTCTTCCCTGCTGGTGGGGCTGGGGTATCATGAGATCATCGCCCCAGCGATGGTTGATCCCGCAGAGAACCAGCGCTTTGCGGATTGTGCGCCTGTGATGCTCGCGAACCCGTTGAGCCAGGATGCGTCGGCTATGCGCTCCTCCGCCGTCCCGAGCATGCTGCGGGCGATTCGCTGGAACCTGGATCGTGACCTGAGGGATGTAAAGTTTTGTGAGTTCGGGAAAACCTACAGCCTGACCACGGAGGGGACGCCTGAAGAACGCCGGGTTCTCACGCTCGGCGCGACGGGACATCGTCGGCCAGCTTCGGTCCACGACAGCGAAAAAGTCGTCGACTTTTTCGACTTGAAGGGCGATCTCGGGACGATGTTTGCACCGTTCGACCTGCCGAAGCTGGACTTCGAACCTTCCAGTTGCCCGTATTACGAGGAAGGGTGCTGCGGGCGCCTGACGTCACAAGGTATAGCGCTGGCAGTTTTCGGGCAACCCCGGCAGGATCTGGCCCGCGAATACAAGTTGCGTCAGGCGGTGTGGGTGGCCGAGATCGATCTTGAACACCTTCTGAACTTTTCCCTGCGCCCCCGGCAGTTCCGGCCGTTCTCGAAGTTTCCAGCCGTGGAGCGAGACTTTTCGCTCGTCGTGCCGGACGGGGTGCCCTATGCCCGCCTCGCTGCGGCGGTCGCTGGTTTGGATCTGGAGGAGATTCGCCGCCATCGCCCGGTCGACCGCTTCCGCGGCGGCGCGATTGCCGCCCAGCATCACGGCCTTCTGCTGCGAGTCACCTTTCAAAGCCAGACTCACACCCTGACGAGCGAAGAAGTGGGAGGACTGAGTCAGCGCTTGCTCGCAGTGCTTGAACCCCTGGGGGTGCGCCTGCGGGGTTGAGCTGCTACTCACCAGCTTTGTATTTCTGGCGATTTTGCAGGGCTGGGGAGCAGGCGCGAGATATCCGAGGGGCTCGTGACGGATCCGAACGAGCAGTTTCAGCGACTGGAAGAAAAGCTCTTGAAGGCGATCGACGTCTTCAAGCAAACTCAAGCGCAGAGGCGCGCCCTCGAGCAGGACGCCGAAAAGCTCAGGCTGGCGATGAAGGAACGCGCCCAACAGATCAGCGTGATGGAACGAGAACTCATTGCTTTGCGCCGGGAACGCGAGGACATTCGGACGCGAGTCGACAAACTGCTCAAGCGGTTAGATGTATTGACAAGTTCGGGCTCCGAGGGATAATGACCTGGTGGTTGATCTCCTGCATGTTATAACTCTGGTCGAGCAGGATAGCGTGATCCAAGGAGGCCTCTGATGATCGCGGCAAAGGAACCCCAGGGCATCCGAGTGGTCATCTACGACCAGGAATATTTCATGCGGGGTGACCTGAACCAGGAGTACATTCAGAAGCTCGCTCGATACCTGGACGCCAAGATGCGTTCCATTGCCGAGCGCACTCGAACCGTTGACACGCTACGCGTGGCCATTCTAGCGGCGCTCAACGTCGTCGACGAGTACCATCAGCTAAAAGCCCGGCATGAGGAAGTCACCCAACACATGGACCAGAAAGTTGGTGAGTACACAGCGGCACTCGATAAGATCCTGAAGGCAGCGCTCTGAGATCCGCGGTCTCCCTCACACTTGCGGACACGAAATACCTCCTGGATTCGGTGGGAAGATTTCTCGCTTCGGTCCGGGCCTTGCATTCGCTGCCAGGAATCCACCCCTCATTGGTTGCTGCAGACATGCGGATGAGTACGGTTCGGGCGGTGGTACGAGCGGTCGTCCCGGGACGCCGCCACGAACGGGATTAAGAAGATGCGAATTCTGTTTATCGGTGACATCTTTGGGCAGGCCGGGCGGCGCATGGTCAGAGACACCCTTCCACTTCTCCGGGAAGAGTTCGAACCGGACCTCGTTCTGGCCAATGCGGAGAATGCCGCGGCGGGTTTTGGTATTACTCCTCCCTTGGTGGAGGAGCTACTCGATCTGAATATCGCCGTTTTAACTTCAGGCAATCACATTTGGGATAAGAAAGAGATCTATCCTTACCTCCGCGAGCACCTTGACGGCCGTTTGTTGCGACCCGCCAACTATCCCGAGGAAGCTCCGGGCCATGGCCTTTATGTAGGGAACACCCCTGCAGGGATTGGATATGCCGTCATTAACCTGCAAGGCCGCGTCTTCATGCCGGCCATCGACTGCCCCTTTCGGAAAGCGGACGCTCTTTTGCACAGCATTCCGCCAGAGGTGAGGATCCGCATTGTGGACATGCACGCCGAGGCGACCTCCGAGAAGCAAGCCATGGGTTGGTACCTCGACGGGCGTGTGACCGCCGTCCTGGGAACACATACGCATGTTCCCACGGCCGACGAGACGGTGCTTCCCCAGGGGACCGCTTACCTCACGGATCTCGGCATGACCGGTCCCTACGAGTCGATCATCGGCATGGAGCGGCAAGCGGTCATCCGAAAGTTCCTCGACCAACTCCCCACCCGGTTTGAAGTCGCCAAGGGTGACGTTCGCCTGTCCGCCGCCCTCCTGGAGGCTGACCCCCAGACCGGTCGTGCGCTTTCCATTTCCAGGATCATGCGGAAGTAAAGCCCAACTAAATTTCCTGAACAGTCTCGCTCGACCGCACGGGCCTCAGGAGTCAAACACCATGAGACTCAAGGCGAGGCTTGCGGCTTTTGTCATGATCGGCCCCGCTCGGTGAGTTGGTAGGGAGAATCAAGAAGGACCCAGGGCGCGACCTGAGGTGGCTCGAAGTCGCGCCCCGGCGAAGGAGGTCATTGCGGCACAAGCAGGGTGGCCGCTACTGGGGCTTGACGGCGTCGCCCACCCGCGCCTTGCCCACGCCATGGAACTCGGCCATCGAAGAGCCGTCGTCTACAGAAGTGATTTTTGCTGTTCCGATGCGCTCCGTGATGGTGCGGAGGACCTGGCCGGTGGCGGGATCTTTGACTGTTTTCAAGACGCGCTCGACGGCTACGACATCGCCGACCTTCAGGCCCTGATTCTTTCCGACGTTTAGCACCAGAACGTTTTCGGTGACATCGGCCACCAGACCATGGATTTCGATCGTGGTGCCCTCGACCTTATCGGCCTGCGCGACCAACTGGCGGGTGAGGTCATCCACGGCTTGGCGCGTGGCCTCGCCAATAATGGTCTGTTGGAAGTTGCTGCTGCCCATATCAATGCCGCCCGCGTTGCCCCCGGCCCCGCCCAGCAGGTTCACTCCACCGCGGCTCGACTGGCCTTTGCCCGAGGCCACCGCCATAATCTCGGCCGTTTCGGTATTCACCATGCGCGCGTCGATTACCACGTTTGCTTTGCTGCTGGAGGTCCCCACGTGGCCCAAGCCAAATCTGCTGGTTATGGCGCCCGCATCGATTTTCTTCGTTTCGGCCCCAAACTGGGTGATCGTGCCAATGATGATGGCATTGAGGCCCAGAACTTTCCCGATCTTGGCCGCCGTGGCCGGGTTAGCGCGGTCACTATTCGAGAAGTTCTGTTCCTGGAGAATCTTGTCGAGCTGTTTGCGCTCAATGACGGAGTACGTCCCGTCTCGTACCAGATTGGTGACCATCATGTCTGAAATGCCCTTGCCGATGTCCCAATCGCCGCTCCACCAATGGTGCACTGTGCCGAAATCGAAATCGAAAATCGCGACACGCTTTTTCGCCTCGTCAGCTCCCCATGCAGCGCTGACAACGAAAAGAAAAACGACAGCACACACCCAAACAACACGAACCCACCACCTCATGACATCACCTCGCATTTGACCCTCCTGATACCCGGGAATCTACAGCCCCATGGCGTAACGAATTTCGTTCACTACCGGTCCGGGGCTCACTTCGTGCCCTTTGTCGTCCACGGCCACGAAGTCGTACTTGCGGCCAAAATCCAGCTTGATCACCAATCCACCGGTACCCGAACCCGCTTTGACATCGCGGATTTCACTGGTGTTCATCAAGTATTGGTGCGGGCTGTCGGTGCTGATGTAACGCACGTAGCCAACGTTGACAATCATCCAGCCTAGACAAAACCCGGGACCGGAGGCGCCCTCCACCGCCCGGTGGACATGACGCACCAGGAATTTCTTGCCTGCGGGAAGCGCAGCGGCCGTCGCCGCGGGCGGCGGAGCTTGCGTTTGGGCCAGCCACACCGGCGTCTCCGCGAGCTGCCCAGCCACAACTTCCGCGGGTCCTTCCAAGTCCTCGTAACCCTGCAGGGTGGCACGCAGGCGATGCTTGCCGGGCTTGAGCGGGGCAATGTCGAGCAAGCCTTCCTGAGCGTCCGTTTGGCCTTTAAGCTCACCATCGATGTAAACCGCCACCCCGCCCGGGTGGGAGTGAATGGTCAGTCCCGTTGCCGGTTGTTGTGATGTCGTCGGTGCCTTGGAGGGAGTCCGCGAAATCGCTCCGGGCGCCGAAGAAATCGCGGGAGATACGGGGGATCCCCCCTTCCGAATCGCGGCAAGGAGCGCCGGGTCCGCGCCGGCATCCTGAAAGGCCCTGTCCAACTTCGGAGTCAATTCGAAGTCCACGCCGCGATCCAGGACCAGGTAGGTGACCCGGGAAACCTCCACACCGCCGGAAAGCAGCTCCATGATATTTTCAGCCGTGAGTTTCTTCTTCTCTGGAGGGGCCGCGGCTAGCACGGTCGCAAGAATCAAGAACAGAGAACTAAGAAGTGCCAGAAGAGAGGCCCGGTGGAGTCCTTTCCTTCTTCCTTGCTCGAGCGTTTGGGTTCTCACGTTCGACTCCCGCTCTCCGTTCCCATCGGCAAGCCTGAGAGGACGATTGTAGTGGGGACACGGGTAGATTTCGATTTCGAAAGATCATATAGCACGACGCTTGATGAGAGTCAACTCGTATGAGCCGTGAGCGAAGCTTCCGTCATTTACAGGCGTATCCGCAGGAGTCTTATGTCAGCATGGAAGCAACCGGGAGGAACTGACCGACAGGGTTCCTTTCGGGAGTCGACCGTCACCTCAGAGTTAGGAAGGACCGTAAGGAGAAGGAGGGGATTCCACCGACGTCATCCGCGCTGGCGATTGCAGCAGATCTCGTTTTCGAGGGCACGCGGAGGAGCAAGCCCGAGTACAGACCCAGACTCAATAACTTCTTCCGGCGCGCGCATTCGCCGGGTTAACATTCCCTCCATGGGCCTGGCGAGCACCATCAAGCAGCACGCCATCGAGGTCGGCTTCGACCTGGCGGGGATTGCCCCGCCCTCGGCCCTCCAAGATCTGGAGTTTCTGCCGCGGTGGGTCAGGAAGGGATATGGCGGGGAGATGCACTACCTTGCTGATCCCAGGCGCGACGATCCGCGTAAGGTCCTATCCTCGGTGAAGTCTGTAATCTGCGTTGGACTCATTTACAATACGCCGCACCCTTATTCCACAAACGTTCAGGGCTGCAGCGCGGGCGAACGGACTTCGACCGCTCATCATGCGACGACGCGCGATGTGCGCTCGCGAGCGTGGGTTTCACGTTACGCCTGGGGAATAGACTATCACCACGTGATGCGCAGGAAGCTCGAACAACTGCGTACGACCGTCGAGAAACTGGCAGCAGGCGTTGAGACGCGCGTCTACGTGGATACGGGCCCCATTGTGGAGCGCGCTTTCGCGCGGCTTTCGGGCATTGGATGGATGGGCAAGAATACATGCCTCATCAATGAACTCAAGGGGTCATGGTTTTTCCTGGGTGTGATTCTGACCAATCTCGAATTGGCACCGGATCTTCCCGCGCCGGACCGATGCGGTTCCTGCACGCGCTGCCTGGAAGCCTGTCCGACGGGAGCGCTGGTTGAGCCCTACGTGATGGACGCCTCGCGTTGCATTGCCTATTTCAACATCGAGCTCAAAGACGTCATCCCGGAGCAATTCCGGACAGCGATCGGCAGCAATGTCTTCGGTTGCGACATCTGCCAGGACGTTTGTCCCTGGAATAGCCGTCCGTTGTCCGGGGTCAGTGGTCCGTTGTACAACGACGACCCGCGCGATGAGTCATCTGGTGCTGGCTCTGGGCAGAGACGTGCGGCGACGACGAGCCTTCCCGAGTTCCAGCCCATGCAGGTTGAGATCAAATCGCACCGGCCGCTGTCGCCGCGGACGACGGACCGCGAGCCAGCCCCTCATCTGCCGGACACAGCTACGTTTTCGCTTTTCAATCCACCACTGGAGTCACTCGCAGCGCTCACGAAGGAAGATTTTCGCCGGATCTTTGCGCGGTCACCGATCAAGCGCAGCAAGTATCGAGGCTGGCTGCGCAATCTGTGCGTAGCGATGGGGAATTCCCGCGACCTCCGGTTGCTTCCCTGGCTGGAAGCCGCCGCACAACATCCGGATCCGGTTGTGCGGGAACATGCGGCGTGGGCGCTGCGCCGTTTAGGAGCCGCAGGATAGTTGCGCTGAAGCAGGTGGGTGTAAGCCGGCGAGAGGGTTCCTTAATTCAACTACTCCAGCGGAATGCGGTTCTTGTTCTGCGTAAGCCACTGCTCAAAGGTTTGGAGCGACGGATTCAAGCGGCGGGCAACATCGAGCTTGCGCGCGCCACAGAAGTACTCATTGAAATCGCGCTTGAACTGAAACATGTTGCCGAGGTCCGCCGCGCCTGGGAAACCGAAGCTGCGGTACGCATCGGCGGGTACGGCGTTGTAGCGCACGTCCTGTCCCAGCGCTCTGCTGAGCGCAGCGGCCATCTCGGAACCGGTCAAGTGCTCGCCCGCGATGCCGACCGTCTTGCCGATGAATTCCCGGCCCTTCTTGAGAATTCCGTAGGCGCACTTGCCGATGTCCTCCACGGCGATGGCCGGCAGTTTCTTGTCGCCCATGGGCAGAGTGATTGCGAGCTTCCCGTCCGGGCCTTTCTTCGGGCCCATGCCAAAGTAGATGAAGTTATCCCAGTAGAACGACGTCAGCAGAAATGTGGTGGGAACGCCGAGGTCCGTGAAGACATGGTCTGCTTCGCCCTTGGCATCGAAGTGTGGCACCTTGTATTTGCCCATGAGGGTGGGCATGCGGCTGTCAGCGAGAGGAACCCACTTGCGGGTGTCTTCAAGAGTCGACCAAATAACATGTTGCACGCCTGCGTCCTTTGCCGCCTGGGCCATGGCGGTAGCATTGGCGAGTTCCCTCTCGGGCGAAAAATGGGCCCAGAAAAAGGTGACGCAATAGGCCCCGTAAGCCCCGTGGAATGCGCGCTTCAGGCTCTTGAGGTCGTCCACGTCGGCCGCCACCACCTCGGCGCCCAGCTTGGCCAACTCTCTCGCTTTCTCGGAATTGGGATCTCGGGCCAGCGCGCGCGCCGTAAAGCCACCGGCCGGATCGCTCAGGATGGCGCGAGCCAAGCCGCCGCCCTGCGCGCCGGTGGCGCCGACCACAGCAATGATCTTCTTTTCCGTCATGTCATTCTCCTGGTCGAGGTGGCTGGCGAAACACGCCGCCCACGATGATTTGCCCTGGCCCCTTTCGGCGCGCAGAACGGCCTGCCCGCGCTAGCCGGGTCGCTTCGAAAACTTACGCCTCTGAGGGATACCGAAATCGCCCCTCAGCAGTTCACTTTGCAGATTGGAATCGTTTCTCGATCTCAGCCCAATTCACAACATTCCACCATGCGCCAACGTACTCGTTCCGCCGATTCTGGTACTTGAGGTAGTAGGCGTGCTCCCAGACGTCGATTCCCATCACCGGGTATTTACCTTCCATCACCGGGCTGTCCTGGTTGGCGGTCGAGTAGATGTCGAGCTTGCGGTTGTGAACGACGAGCCATGCCCATCCTGAGCCGAAGCGGCCCATGGCGGCTTCCGCGAGCTTGGCTTTGAATTGATCAATACTCCCAAAGGTGCTCTTGATGGCCTCGGCGAGCTTGCCGCTCGGCTGGCCCCCGGCCTTCGGTCCCATGATCTGCCAGAACATGGAGTGATTGAGGTGGCCGCCGGCGTTGTTGCGGACAGCCGTCCGGATGTTCTCCGGAACAACCGCACAGTTATTCGCCAGCAGTTCTTCCAGGCTCTTGTTGGTCAGGTTGGGTGCGGATTCGAGCGCCTTGTTTAGATTGGTCACGTAAGCGTTGTGGTGTTTGCCGTGATGGATTTCCATCGTCATCTTATCGATGGAAGGCTCCAGCGCATCAAACGCATACGGCAATGCAGGAAGAGAGAACGGCATAGCAGCTCCTTTGGTTCTGAAGGTTTCGAAGGCGCGCTGCGGATTCCCAGTGTTGAAGAGAAACCACCGCCCGCCGGCGGCGGCGCCTTCTGCATACTTGAGAATGTCTGTCAAAACAGCCCGAGCAGTGAGGTACTCAAGTATTCAGATTAAACCATGTTGACCGACCTGTCAAACATCGCAGCGTGATGGAATTGGGGATCCTGCGGTTTCCCTCCCCAGGCGGCACATAGGATGTGCGTCTCAGATCCAGTGCGACGATTGTTTTGACAAGCTCCTTATCCTTGCAGTACCGTGAGTGAACCCAAGGAGGTCATCATGCGCGCCATACTACTGTACCTTGTGGGCGCGGCACTGGTTTTGAGCGGCTGCAGTGGGTCCGCGGGGGTTCAATCGAAAGCCGCGATCCAAGAGGCCATAGAACGACACCTCCAGAAACAGTCTAGCGTCCTGCTCGACAACATGACGGTGGAAGTCCAGGACGTCAAGTTTGAAGGTGACCGAGCGAATGCTGACGTGAAGTTCCGGAGCAAACAGTCGCCGGACGTGGTTGTGGGGAGACAATACGTTTTGCGAAGAGTGGGAAAGCAGTGGCAGGTCGAATCGAGTTCCTCCGCCGGGGGCATGGGCGACCCTCATGGTGGGCCCATGTCTCCCCAGCCAACCTCGCCTTCCCCCGCGCCTGTCACGCCCCAACCCAGCCACTAAAACGTTGGGTCACTCGTAGACTAAATGTTCTAGAGACTTGAGAATGGTTTTGTACTGGTCCTGAAGTTTCTTGACTTCCTTTTCCTTGTCTTTGTCGGGGTTGTCTTTCAAGAGCGCCAGAGCAGCTTTCGCAACGTCATCGCCCGCCGAGCAGAGCATTTTCGCCTTCGCGGAGTCGCCACCGTGCTTGCGATCGAAGACGATGGCGCCTTCCGCGAGTTGGTGTCCGAGGAAGATCGCGAAGTCGAGGCCATTGAGCTTCGTGGAGCCGTTGGCCAGAGCGCTGTGGACTCTTGCCCGGTCTCCGGAAACCGCCCCGGCGAGCGCGTCATCAATGCCCTTGCGGAGAGAATCGTGGGCCATACTCTCTTGATCGCCGGGCTCGATCCAACCGCCCTCCGCGGCCCGCTTCAGATCTTTCACCTCGGCCGGGCCTTCCGTGGCGGGTAGGCTCGCTTCCAAAGTCAGCTCTTTGGCGATCACCCCGTCGGTAACGAGTTGATGCGCCGTTTCAGCCAAGCCCAGCGCGGCTTTGCCTGCGTACTGCAGATCGTCATGCCGCAGCCGTCCATACTCGGCCTTGACGTGCGTGTCCAAGGTCTTTTCAGTCCCTCGATCGTAAGCCTCCGCCAATTGTTTGTAGCTTTTGAGTTCGCCCGCATAGATTACGGCGCGGAGCACGCGTGCGCGCTCCGTGAAAGCGGTGGGCGGCGAAGCGGTCGCCAGCCCATCCGTGAAGTTCAGCGCCCGATCGAATCGACCGCGCTTGAACATGTCTTTCGCACCCTCATAATCGCGTGCTGGGCCAATGGGTTTCTGAATAGGAGCTGAGCAGCTTGCGAGAACCATCCCTGCAACAGCCATCAAACTGAACCAGCGAGACCTGCGAGAGAACGAATCAAAGGGACGCGACATGGGGATTCCTCCCGGGGAGGGTGACAATGCGAGTCGTATCGCCGAACAGGAACGGGCGCGACACAACCCGTGCCTATTGGATTGCCAGGACCGCCGCTCTTACTCCGAGGGATTTCTGAGGCAGAGCAGCCCGGCTCGGCTCCGTTGCGCCGCCACTATATGTCAAGCCTGAAGTGAATTCAATAGCAAGCCTGGTGGCTCGCGGAGAGACCTGAGCCGTTCCGCCCGCATTCCAGCGAAGTCAATTCCGGTCCGCGCAAAACAATTCATTGCAGAGCGCGCAGCGCGGCCTCTCGCGGCGACTAAACATGACGTGGGGTCTTGTAGGGCCGGGGCTTGCCGCGGCCTAGGCCGCCCCAAGGGGTGGCCCTACAGGCACGACGAAAAATGTTTGCCAAAAGAACAAGAAATTACGATATTGCAGCACCTAGAGCACGGAGGTCTTTCCTTCAGCGTTCTCTGCGGCCTCTGTGGTAAGGGGCGCCTTCCTCGGCGAGTACCAGTTCACCTCTGCCCGCCTTGCTGAGTTGAGAGATAGATCCCGCCAAAGACCATTGCCGCGCCGAGCAGACTCGGTAGGCTGAGCCGCTCACTCAGGAAGATCATGGCCACAAGGCTGGCGAAAACAGGTTCGAGATAGGAAAACATCCCAGCGCGCGCAGCCTCGATCTTGGCCAGTCCCCAATTCCAGAAGTTCATCGCCAGGGTTCCCGCACCGATGCCCATGAAAGCCAAGGCCAGCAGGGTTCCAGGGTGAAGTCCCACTAGCGGAAACCGCATCTTCTGCAGCCAAACCCATGCGGTGAGTGGCACCGCTCCCAGGGTGAGGATGTAAAAGGAGTAGGTTTCCACCGGAATCCTCTGAGTGACCCAGCGGGTGATGACGGAGTAGGCTGCCCAATAGACCGTGGCGCCGAAGACGATGAGGTTGCCGGCCAACACTCCATGCAGACTCAACGAATTCAATTGACCTTGGGTGATGATGAGCACCACCCCGAAGAATCCTGCCGCTGCCCCGGCAAGTTTCCATACCGTGAATCTTTCGCCAAGAAGCAGGGAAGCCAGGACCGCGATGAGGACGGGAGAGAAACCGTAGAGAAGCGCCGCATTGGTGGCGGTGGTGTAAGCAAGGCCGAGATAGGTGAGCCCGTTAAGGACGTTCTGCCCGGCAAGGGCCAACCCCACCACCAGCGGAACAAACGGGCGAGGCAACCCGAGCAGCCGAACGCGTCCGCGAGCGACAGTCCAAATCACTTGGGTTATCGCCGAGAAAATGCTCGCTCCGGCCAGGAGCTCGAGCGGCGAAACTTCTCGCAGTGCGAACTTGGCGACCGCGAACCCGCCCCCCCACAAGCACGCCGAGGCGGTGAGCGCCAAGTAGACGAGCTTCCGCGAAGCTGGAATCTGGCTCATCTGATTCCCCTGAGGCGCCGGTCATTCGCACCTCCTATTGTTGAGAATTATATCCGTGTGCGCCGTCGAACAGCCAGAATCGCAGTTGCGGGGATCGCCGGGTCCAACCCCGGTTCCAATCACATGGGGAAATGTGGCGGAATTGAAGTCTAGGCACTAACCGTGCGTACGAGTGTCAGACTGCTCGTGATATGAGAAGGAATCGGAAAGCGGCTTTTGGGTCAAGCCCAAGGTACCGTTTGGACCTCATCGCCTGCCCACTTTCCCCGCACCGTCCTGTTTGAGTAACGTCCCCTGTATCCGCAGGCGTTCAGCATGCAGAGGTCCAGGTACCACGATGCCAAAAGCCAAGTGTCCATGAGTGTTCGTCGGTACGTCTTGAGGCGGGCTCTTTTTGCCGGGCTTGGGTGTACAAGTGCGTTGCGGATCGATGTGATCCCTTCGGGGCCATCCAGTGCCTGGTTGGCACTACAATAGGCGCTCAAGTCGGAGAGGTCTGGCGGGATCGAGAGCGGGATCGAAGTCAGGCACAGCAAGCGCCGTAGTTTGCTCGAGAATGGGGTTTTTTTATTGTCCTTCCAGTCCTTCTTTGCCAGAACCTTCTTCTCTTCCACCAGCCGAACCCAGGCGAACAGTTCGAGAGCTGCTTGCATTAAGATGATCGATTTCCCGACGTCGCCGGTGCTGCTCTCGACGTACCACTGTGTGACAGTCTGCAGCGCATCGCCCCATAACCCAGAGAACCAAGCGTCGGCATAACCCGCAAATGCACTCTGCAGATGCGCGGCTATTGGCTCAGTTGATGGCACCCAGGAACACGTGGATTTATAGCGATCAACAGTACTGCTTGCCCACCTCCTCCCGATAACCCGGCCACCTTCATTTTCGGCTGAGAGCAGGATTGGGCGCGTCCACGCGCCCCGACAGAATGACAGAAAGTGCGAAATGCACTCCAGTAGTGATTCGCAATCCGTCAATGAGAACGAAGCACCATCTCGACGGACTAAAGTACCGACGTGCGTCAGTCGGTGTCCACCGCTATTCTTCAGTTCCGCATAGTCCCGGCCCTCGAACATGATCGCGTCGATGGTTACGTCCCACTCGGCGTAGCGAAGTGAGAGGCGCTTCAAAGCGCTGCCGCCCTGCTGGGTTCGAACGGGATCGCCTAACCATTGTGGCAGATTCGGAATGTGAAACCGGAGGCGTGCGCAAATGCTGTTCTTGCCAGAATCGACCTGACGGACCACCCCCTCCACCGGATCCGCCGCAGGACCAGGAAACGCGAACGGAACTCGTGTGACATTCAGGTCTGCTTCGCTGTCCAACACCGAGACTCGTAGTTTAGAAGGCTGCAAGTCTATGCGGGCATTTGGCTCTGCTGGACGAAATTTGACCGCTACCCGGCTATAGGGAAGCCACCCGAACTCAATGACGCCAGTGCCACGCCACGACTTGTCCCCTTGCACGACCTCCATCTCACCCTCGTACAGAATTATGGCTTCGTCGATCTCGGCCGTGGCGTATTCGGGTGTCAATTCGATTGGAAGGTCTTCAAACACCCACCTACTGTACCACCGTTCTGGGTGCCATCCGTTCCCTCCAACCGACTCTCGTCATTATTTCGATTATTCGCAACCGGGCACCGACCGCGAAGCGTTGGGGAAAGGTTGGTCGTCTACCCGAAACTGGCCCGCCGCCGAGGACCATGGCCTCATGCGTCGAGCCACGTAGTTCGCGCGCTCACCGCGCCTTGATTTCGGTCCAGTAGCGGTCATACAGAGAGATGACCGGCCCCACGTCGCGCATGAACTCGCAGCGAGCAAGTGAGGCAGGATTGGGAAACACCGCAGGATTCGCGAGAAGCCAAGGTTCAATTTCCTGTCGCTCGTACCGGTTGGGCGTATTGAATCCGCAATCATTCACGAACAGGGCCGCGACCTCCGGACGATGGAAGTAATTGATGAAGGCTTCCGCCAGTTCTTTGTGCGGAGCATGGCGAGGAAGGCAGGCACTATCGACGGAAATCGTGCAGCCTTCCCGCGGAATGACGTATCGAATGCGCGGCTCATCGCGCATCACGAAGGTCATGTTTCCGTTGTAGGCTTGGGCGATCCAGGCGTCGCCGGCAGCCAGATCCTGCTCAAAATTCGAGCTGTTGTAACCCTTTACCAACGGCTTTTCGCGCAGCAACAGGTCGCGGGCCTGCCGGAGCTGGTCAGGGTCGGTGGAATTCAATGAGTAACCCAGTTTCTTGAGCGCCATCCCAAAGACTTCGCGCGTGTCATCGAGAAGCAGGATGTGGCCCGCGAAGCGGGGATCAAACAGCACGGACCAGCTATCAATATTCTCTTTGACCAGGTCGGTGCGATAGGCGAGCCCGGTTGTCCCCCACGCGTAGGGCACCGAATAGTCGTTATGGGGGTCAAAGGGGAGCCCTAGAAAGCGCGAATCGATATTCGCCCAGGCGTTGGGGAGCCGAGACTTGTCCAATCTTGCCAGCAGGCCCTGCCGAGCCAGGATTTCCACCATGTAATCGCTCGGAACCACGAGGTCGTAATCCACGTTTCCGGCCTGCAGTTTCGTCAGCAAAGCCTCGTTCGAGTCGTAGAGGTCGTAGTTCACCTTGCAGTGAAACTCGCGTTCGAAACCGTGAATGATGCGGGGAGAGATGTAGGTCGACCAGATGTAAATGTTCAATTGGGGAACGTAACCGCCTGCCGGCCAGGTGCGCGCCACCACCGGGGTCACCATCAGAAGGAAGACCGCGCAAGCGCTCGTAACCGCCGTGCGCAGCTTCATGGAACCGCGCTCCAACCTCTGGGCGACGAGGACCAGCGGAATCGTTGCAGCCAGGATGATGGTAGAAATGGCGTTGATCTCCGGGGTGATTCCCCGCTTCAGGCGCGAATAGATCTCGAGGGGCAAGGTCGTGGAGCGAACCCCGGCGACGAAGGAAGTGATGAGGTAGTCATCGAAGGACGTGGTGAAAACCAGTAGGGCTGCGGAAAGAATAGCCGGAGCGGCCATGGGCAGGGTGATCCGAAAGAACGTGGTCCATTCGTTCGCGCCCAAATCCAGCGCGGCTTCCTGGATGGAGCGATCCATCCCTGCCAGCCGCGCACCCACCACGATGATGACGTAGGAGATACAGAACGTGATATGCGCAATGCCGATGGTCCACAGACTCAGCCTCAGACTCAGCAGGCTGAAAAAAATGACCGTGGCCACGGCGATCACGATCTCCGGGATGACCAGCGGAAGATAGACCACGCCGTCGAGCAGAGCTCTTCCGCGCAGGCGAGGCCGCGCAAAGACGAGCGCGGACATCGTTCCAAACACCACACAGGCCAGTGTGACCCCGGCCGCGACGACCAAGCTGTTCTCCAGCGATTGAAAAATCTGTTCGTCGCGCCAGAGGACCGCGTACCACTCATCTGTGAATCCCAACCATCGGGCGGAGAGGCGCGAGCGGTTGAAGGAGTAAATCATCAGGACCAGGATCGGCGCATACAGGAACAGGTACACGGCGCCCGTGGTGAGGGAGAGTCCCCAGCTCCCGCGGCGCGTTCCTGCCATCAAAGCATCTCCCGAGTTGCCTGTTCGCTCTTTCGCAAACCGGCCCCCACCAGCACGAGAACCACAAACGTCAGCAGGAAGGCGACCGCCGAGCCGAAAGGCTGGTCGCGCGCCACGGCAAACTGGTTCTGGATAAGGTTCCCGACCATCATGGTTCGAGCGCCTCCCAACAAGTCAGGCGTGATAAAGGCGCCGACGGACGCGATAAACACCAGAATTGAACCGGCCACCAAGCCCGGGGCAGAAAGCGGCAAAGTGACTCGCAAGAAAGTGGGCCATCGGGTTGCGCCCAGGTCCTGTGCCGCTTCGAGAAGTATCGGGTCCAACTTTTGCAGCACCGCGTAAAGAGGCAGGATCATGAAAGGCAATTCGCCGTAAACCAATCCGACCATGACCGCCAGCGGCGTGTAGAGCAGATGCAAAGGTTCGTGGATGAAATGAAGCGCCAGCAAGACGTTGTTGACCACACCTTCGCTGCGCAGGATGATCATCCAGGCGTAGGTGCGAATGAGGAAACTGGTCCAGAAGGGGATGACGACCAGCAGCAGGAGCGCGGATTTCCATCGGTTCGACACCCGCAGGGCCAGCGTGTAGGCGACCGGAAAACCGAGCACTACGCAGAGGCCCGTCGTGAGCAGAGCCATCCAGAACGAGCGCCAGTACACCTCCAAGTAGAGTGGCTGGAAGGCGCGTCCGTAATTCCCCAGCCCCAGGGTCCAATCAATCGTTCCATAAGGCGAACGCGCGGCGAAGCTCACCGCCAGCAGATAGGCCAGGGGGAATAGGAAAAAACCCACCAGCCAGATCAGGCTTCCAGAGAGGAGAGTTGGTGTACGGTATTCAGGACGGCGGCGAAAGAATTGGAGGATAGTCTCCATGTCGGTGGATCACACTCACACGAGAACGAAGCAGTGTAGCGCAGTCCCGCCGGGCGGGACTACGGCTTTTTCTCCCGCCCCTGCCGCTGCGAAGGGGTACGGCAAGCCGCACCCCTACGGGTCGTCGACCCGGATGGCCGCGGCGGGTAGTGTCCTAGTTTGAAATTTTTAGATGATTTTGTCGCTTGTACCCGCCCTCGGGGCGTGGCACATGGGGCCATGCCGAAGAAGCCCGCCAAGCGAAAGTCACGGGAAGACACAAACCAGATTGCCTACCGAGTGATGCAAGAGGTAATTAGGCGAAGCGAGGCATAGCTAGGAAATTCGATCTGGGGGTATGATTATACGGGCTTTATCACTGGATTGAATATCCCTGAGCTTCCCAAATTGCTTTTCATATGATTCAACGTACTTATGCAAATTGTCAGCAAGAAGCTTTAGGGTTTCTGGCGTCATGATTACAGATAAGAGCCGTCTATCCACGATTTCGGTAGGACTTGTTGGAAATGTCTCGATCATATACATCCTAACGTCGAGCGGCCCCAAAACAATTTGAAAGCCGTTGGCGTATAGCTGTGGAACCATCGGTGCATTTTCGGCACGCCTTACGACCCCCGGGGTTCCCGCGACAACGGACACCGCATCTTGCTCAACTTGTTTCTTTTTTGGCATGAGATTCATCTCCTCTGGAAACTATATTGTCGGCAATTCCCGTGTTATAGCAGGAGCATTAATGGCCGCCTCGCGACCTGGCAAGAGTTTGGTCTTTGCTAGCAACTCAAGATTATAAGTAGTATCTAAAGAGTTAATGACCGCGCCTTGCCCCATCAAACATGAAATCCAATCGTACTCTTTCCCTGTAACGTCCGGGATGGCACCCAACAAGATGTTGTTTCCCAACAAGTGATAAAGTGTTTTCCCACCTGTCACGAGATAGGGTGGTTGTTCAGTAGGCTGATTCTGCACGTTCCCCGCGATGAACGAGTCCTTCTCTAAGGGAAGTCTTTCAAGGGACTGCCTATCGAAAGTATCTATTTCATGGGGAAGAGTCCCGAATTCTTCAAACGATACTTTTAGCCGCAAATGAAACGCCTGCGCCAAACGCCAAAGCGTACTGATACTCCAAGATGAGTAATTCACATCCTCCATGACCGCAATCCGGGGCTGCTTCATTCCGGCTTCGTCGGCTAACTGACCTTGCGTCCATTCGCGTTGCTCGCGAATAACCTTGATCTGGGTCGCGATATAGGCATTCAACGCACTGCGAGCATAAGCGTCGGCATAGTCACGGTCCCTAAACGACTTCCGCAAGCGCTCGGTTGTTGTCGGCCCGTTGGAAAGCACCGGATTATCAGAAGTCGGTGTCATGCCTTCGCCTCCTATTCGAATCACCAATGATGATTTTGCGGTTGGCTTCAGCTCTTCCTGGGGCATCTATTGGGTCGAGATTGCCGCCCCGCTCTACGCACCCAAGCAGGAACGTGTATTCAACATCGTTTTTGATTGGGCATTTGCACAGCATGGGACGGAGTTGGACCCGCCCCTTTACTTTCAGCTTGTAAATGTGCCCGTCAATCGGACCCGCAAGTAACTGCGGCGGCAGTGTGCCTGCTTGGCGTAGCAGGTCTACCTTTTGGTTCAAAATTGCTATCGCTGCCTTTTGAATTTTCGCGCGTCGAATCCACTCGACAATGATTCCACTTCCGCGATGGTCCAAAAACTCGTATATGTCCCAAGGCATAGAATATCACGAAATTATTATAAGGCAAGCAGGTTCCTTCCTTGATTTCTTCTCATAATAATATTATTATACTGCCCGAGGATCATGAAAATTGCGCCAGAAATTCGATGCCGTGGACCACCCATCAAGCAAGGCAACCTTGGGGATGGCACAGGGGAGCAGTCGATTAGATGCTCCCCTGCTCTCTGGTGCCCCCGTAGCTCAGTAGGAAAGAGCGGCCCCATGCTAAGGGGAGGGCCGACAGTTCGAACCTGTCCGGGGCACTAGTATCATTGGGATGCTTGCTTGGCCTTTTCCTTTGCCCAACGCGCTTGAACAGCTTTTCTTGCGCTTTCAGTACGCTCTTCGGCTGTCATCTTTGCGGCCCTTGCGGGTCCACCTTTCTTCCCGCCCCTTCGGCCTAGGGCCACAGCATAAGGGTTTTTCCGTTTATTTGCCATACTCCATATTATACATGACCGCTCTTGTGTCATACGCAAGCGGTCACGTATATCTATGAAAGGAGGGCAAATATAGCTCTTGACACATACGTGAGCGCGCACGTACCACGTGTTTCTAAGTTAGGAGATGCCATGAACGGACTGACCCGCGAAAAACAAGCTCAAATCATATCGGCGCTGATTGAAGGAAACTCTATTCGCGCTACTTCCCGCAGGTTTGGAGTATCGAAGGATACCGTGTTAAAACTCCAAGTCGAAGCAGGCTATGCAGGCGCCGATTATCAGGATAAGACTTTCCGTGGCCTGACTTGCAAGCGCGTGCAATGCGACGAAGTGTGGGCCTTCTGCTACGCCAAGGAAAAGAACGTTCCGGCAGACAAGAAAGGGAAATTCGGATTCGGTGACGTGTGGACCTGGACCGCAATTGACGCGCAAACAAAATTGATTCCCTCTTTCACAATCGGCAATCGTGATACTGCTAGCGCCCGCATTCTGATTGACGATTTAGCTGGTCGGCTCAAGAATCGCATTCAACTGACAACCGATGGATTAAAGGTATATCTTGAGGCTATTGAGGGTGCCTTCGGTTGCGAGATCGATTACGCTATGCTCGTTAAGACCTACGAATCAAGCCAAGAGGAAACACGCTACAGCCCGGCTGTTTGTACCTCCTGCGAGCGCAAGCCGGTCATGGGGAAGCCCGATCCTGACCATATTTCGAGTTCCTATGTCGAACGCTCGAATTTGAGTATCAGAATGGAGACTCGGAGATTTACCCGGTTGACCAACGCTTTCAGCAAGAAAGTTGAGAATCATGCGGCTGCCGTGGCGCTCTACTTCATGCACTATAATTTCTGCCGGGCGCATCAGACGTTGCGGGGGACTCCGGCCATGGAAGCCAAGCTCGCGGACCATATTTGGACAATTGAAGAGATGCTTGGGGCAATTGGATTGCCAAATGGAACATTTGAGAATTCAAACTAGGACACTACCCCGCGGCGGGCGCCACGTGATGTGGCATGAGCCGGGACGGGTGGTTGGTGTATTCTGTTCCTATGCGGCTGAGGGGGACTGCCATGCCTTGGCGACGCGGGAGGAGTCTTCTCTTCCTGGGCCTTCTTGTAGGTGTTTTGCCGCCGTGTCTCCAGCAGGCGGCGGGACAGGCCGCTGCACCACAAACCGCCCAGACAATTCAGAGTGTCCCTCCGCAGTCCGCTCCCTCAACCGCAGAAGAGTTCCTGCAACGAGGCAACGAGTCCTCGCGCCAGGGCAAGTGGGACCAGGCGATTGAGGCGTATAAGAAGGCCCTTGACCTGAGGCCCGGCTACGTCGAGGCGCATTACAATCTCGGGAATGCCTATGGCGCTGAGCAGAAAACCGCTGAAGCCCTCGAAGAGTATCGGGAAGTGCTCCGCCTCCGGCCGGACTTCCCCGGCGTCCACCTGAACATCGGCGCGCTGGAAGAATCTGCCGGGAAGCTTTCCGAGGCCATCGAAGAATATCGTGCCGAAACCCGCTTACATCCTTCCAATGCCGACGCCCATGTGGACCTGGCCAATGCGCTGACCTTGAGCCGGGCGTTCAGCGAGGCGATTGGCGAGTACCGCACAGCGCGGGCGCTCGCGCCGCGCGATTTGGAAGTCCGCATGGCCCTGGCGAGCGCGCTCCTTCAATCCGGCGACGCTAAAGGGGCTGCCGCGGAATATCGCCAAGCTATCGAATTAGACCCCCAGAACCCTGACGCCCATGCCGGACTTGCAGCAGCGCTGACCCAAGCGGGAAATTTCGCGGAGGGCATCAACGACTACCGCGCGGCCTCGCGCCTGCGCCCCAACGATCCCGAGCTCCACTTGAGTTTGGCAGGGGCCCTGCGCGCCACCGATGACCTGATTCCCGCCATCGCGGAATACCGGCAGGCGGTGCAACTTCGCCCCGAACAAGTGGACTACCGTTTCGCTCTGGCACTGGCCCTGCGACAAGCTGGCGACTATGGCGGCGCCATCGAAGAACTCCGCCGCGTCGTCCGCCAGCGGCCTGACAACGCCTCAGTGCATGCGGAACTCGCCGCCGCCTACCTCTCCACGGGGGACCATCTTGCTGCCGTCAGCGAATACCATGAGGCTCTGCGGCTGAGGCCTGAGGACCCGGCGCTTCACGAAGCGTTGGGGCTCGTCCTCCGGAAGACGGGCGACTTGGCAGATTCGATTCGCGAACTCCGCAAGGCCGTTGAACTCGCAAACGATGAACCTGGCTACCATCGCAACTTGGCGGAGGCTTTCCAGGCCGCCGGTGACGTCGCAGGCTTCGTGCAGGAATATCGCGAGGAAGTTCGCCTGCGCCCCGACGACCCTGATGCTCACGCACACCTCGCCAATGCCTATCAGGCCGCCGGCGAATTCCAAAACTCGTTCGGAGAATATCAGGTCGCCTTGAAGCTTCGGCCGCAGAGTCCGGAATTTCATTTTCGGACAGCGCTTGTCCTGGAAGCGCTGGGGAAGAAGGAGGAGGCCCGGGCGATGCTTGAACAAGCGGTTCGACTGCGGCCGGACTATGCCGAAGGTCTGGTCGCTTTAGGTGATTTACTCGCCCTGGAGAAAAGCTTCGCGCTGGCGGTAGCGACTTACCGCGACGCGCTGCGCCTGCGGCCGGACGATCCGAGCCTGCATGCGAGTCTGGCGGCAGCACTGCGTCAGAACAGTGATCTGGAGGGCGCGCTCACCGAGGCTCGTGAAGCCGTCCGCCTTAATCCCACGAATCCGGACTATCAGCGCGAGCTTGGAAACACCCTTTACAGCCGCGGCGACTTCAAGGGGGCTGTAGAAGCCTATCACGCCAGCCTGTCGCGACACGAAGACTCCCAGACAGAGGAAAACCTGGGGCTGGCTCTTAGTCAGTCCGCAGACTGGCAAGGCGCGGCCGAGGCTTTTCGCGCGGCGCTAAAGGTGCTCCCCGAGTGGTCTGAGGCCCACGTGAATCTCTCCATCGCCCTTTCTCATCTGAACGACCCCGCCGGGGCGGCCGCGGAAGCGCAGGCAGCTCTACGCGTGACGCCCTATCTCCCCGAAGCACACTTCGCCCTCGGTAGCGCTTGGTCGCGCCTGGGGAAGACGGATGATGCCATCACGGAGTATCGCGAAGCCTTACGCACCAAGCCGGATTACGCCGACGCCCGGCTGGGGCTGGCCAACGCGCTGCGCCAACAGGGCAACCTCGACGAAGCAATTTCGAACTATCGCGAATACCTCCAGATACGGCCCCAGGAAGTCAGTGCCCGGGTGAGTTTGGCGAATGCCTTGAGGGGTAGGAACGACATCGACGGCGCGATTCACGAATACGAGGAAGCCCTCCGCCTCCGCCCGGACTATCCCAATGCGCATTACAACCTGGCGGTGACTCTGGAAGGCGCGGGCCAATTCGCACGAGCCCGCCAGGAGTTCGAGGCCTATCTCCAACTGGCTCCCGACGCTCCGGATGCCGAACAGGTTCGCAAACATTTAAAGGAAGTCGGGGCTCCGCCCAACGAAAAGTGAGGCTCGCGCGTCGCGGGACCGACAACGCGCGATCGTGCCTTTCGTTGTCACCCCTGCGCAAGCGACGGTCCACCCCGCCCGGGATTCCCGCAAGGGCCTGCCCCGATTGCGTCCGGGCGGGAATGACCACGACAATGAGGAGATTTCATGCCCATTAAGCCTGAGTCAACCCTTCAAAGCCTCTTCCGCGCGATTGCGGAGCCCGGCGAGGTATCGCTCAAGCAGCTTGCCCGGACCCTGGGCCTGAAACCCTTGTCGCTGAGAGGAAGGATTCGGCCACTCCTCAGGAAAGGTTTGCTCTCCTACTCGGACAACCACGCAAGCATCGGCGTCAACCGTGACTTCGGGCATGTGGTGGGCATTGATGTGGGCGCAAGTCATCTTCACTTTGCTCTTGCGGATTTTTCCGGCGAGATCCTGGAAGATACCACGGTGAAGATCCGGCCCGAGGACGGCCCGCGCAAGATGATCGACCAAGTCAAGGAGACCGTCCGTAATCTGTCCCGAAAAGCCGGACATGGTCGGCTGCGGGCGATTGCGGTCGGCGTTCCCAGCCCCGTGGACGCAGAGCATGGGGTCGTAACGTTCGCAAACAACCTCCCGGGCTGGAAGGACATTCACCTCGGGCACGAGTTGGAACGAGATTTTCGTGTCCCGGTTTTCATGGAAAATGACGCGAACATGGCAGCCATCGGGGAGCACTGGCGCGGCGTCGCGCGTGGCGTGGACAACTTCGTCTTCATTGCGCTCGGAACGGGCGTGGGCTCAGGGGTGTTCATCAACGGCAATCTCTTCCGAGGGCGGAACGGCGCGGCGGGCGAGATGTACAAGATGAACATCGACTGGCAGACCTGGGACGATGATTTTCCGGACACGGGCCAATTTGAGAACTTCGTTTCGGGGATGGGCATTGCCGCAGAAGGACGCAAGGCGCTTGCCATCCCTTCCCAGGCGGAAGCCGCCGGCCTCGTCCAGGAACGTGATGCCTACTTTGTCTTCGAGTGCTTCCGCCAGGGCAGCGTCGAGGCGCGCGCAGTTCTCGAAAAGACTTATGTCATGTTGGGAGTGGGCATCGCGAATGTTGTGGGGATTCTCGATCCGGACCTCATTGTGTTGGGCGGTGGAATTGCCAAGGGCGCTCCCGAGTTCATGCTTTCGATTGTGGAGAAAGTGGTCCACCGCATCCAACCGACCCCGCCACCGATCAAGCTGAGTTCGCTTGAGGACAAGGCGCAGACCTACGGCGCTATTCGTTCCGCGCTCGGTGTGGCGCGCGACGCCATCCTCATGCGCCTGCGAGCCTAAGACTGCGATGGCTGCTCCACCAGCCCACCCGGGTGGCATCATCTTAAAAAATCCGGTTACTAGTAGAAAGATGCTATTGGGCAAATGCTCCCCTAAGCGGAGAATACTGGCGCACGCGGTTTGACTTCGCCGCTTGTGCATGTTCTGTAAACAGGGCTGACAAATTCAACCAAATGGAACGCAGTAATCAGCGCCTTTCGGGCGCAGCCAAGTGGTTTCTCATCCTCGGCCTCCTTCTGGTCGCGAACAGCGCCTACCTGGCCGCGTTCGGCGATCCCACGCTTTTTTATGTCGCCAACGCCTTGCTGCATCCCTTGCTGGGAATTATCGCCGGAGTTTTCCTAGTGGTGCTTATCGTGCGCTACCGGACCCTCCTCGCCGGCGCGGCCGGCGCTTTCATGGGATTGTTCCTCGCGCTGGCTGCGGCCTTCGGTATCTATCTTCTCTTCGTGGGCATGACGCGACCGCACAGCCTGGCGCTGTACGTGCACGTGGGCGCGGCTATCGCCGGCCTTTTCCTGCTGCTCGTGGTTTTGCACGCTCGGGCGCGGGGCTCGGGCGCGGCCCTCGCAGTGCGGCAGGCCTGGCGTTGGAGCGCGGCCGTGATGGGAGTTGCCGTGGTCTTCTACGCCGCCGCGGCGATTTACCAGCGCGTGGTTCCCAATCCCCAATACATCATCCACAACCCCGCCACGGCTCCCTTGAGCATGGAACAGGAAGGCGGGGGAGCAGGCAGCCTGGCCTTTCCCAGTTCCGCGCAGACGGCAGACGGCCGGACGATCAAGGGGGAGTTTTTCCTGAACTCTGAATCCTGCAAGCCCTGCCACACTGACATCTACAACCAGTGGCAGAGTTCGATGCACCACATGGCGTCGTTCAACAACCAGTGGTATCGCAAATCGATCGAGTACATGCAGGACACCATCGGCGTCAAGCCCTCGCTCTGGTGCGGGGGCTGCCACGACCACGCCTTGGTCTTTACCGGCATGATGCAGAGTCACCCCGTCCGTGAGATCGAACACACCCCCGAAGGCCAGGCGGGCCTGGGGTGCATGTCGTGCCACGCCATCGTGCAGGTAAAAAGCACGATGGGTCAGGGCAACTACGTGATCGAATACCCCTCTCTCGACCGGCTGGCTTCGAGCAAGAACCCGTTTCTGCAAGCTCTGCACAACTTTGCCGTCAAGCTCAACCCCAAACCTCACCGCCATGTATTTCTCAAGCCCTTCCACCAGCAGCCGCAGCAGGTTCCGGAATTCTGTTCAACCTGTCACAAGGTTCATCTGGATGTCCCCGTCAACAACTATCGCTGGCTGCGCGGCTTCGATGACTACGACAACTGGCAGGCGAGTGGCGTGTCGGGGCAGGGTGCGCGTTCGTTCTACTATCCGCCCAAGCCCTCGCAATGTGCCGATTGCCACATGCCCTTGGTGGCCTCCCAGGATTTTGGGAACATCCACGGCTTCGTGCACTCGCACCGCTTCGCCGCGGCCAACACGGCGGTTCCCTCTTCTTATGGCGACCACGAGCAAGTTACTGCTGTCGAGAATTTTCTGAACGGGGCTCTCAGCGTCGATATCTTTGCGCTTGCCGAGGAGCCTGCGGAGGGCGCGGAGGGAGCTGGACCGGCAGGCCCCCGGCCGGAGGCGCCACAACTCTCCAGCACTTTCGCCGTAGGTGAAGAATCCTCCGCAGGATTAGCAGGCGCGGGTGTCAGCGCCTTGCCGGTTGCCCAGCTCGTCGCGCCACTCGGCCGCGTGCAAGCGAGTGTGCGTCACGGCGACACGGTCCGCGTGGAGGTCGTCGTCCGCACGCGAAAACTCGGCCACTTCTTTCCCGGAGGAACCGTGGATGCTTTCGATTGCTGGCTGGAGCTCGAGGCGCG
>JAIQEZ010000037.1 GCA_020073545.1 Terriglobia bacterium
ATTCAAACCCTCGAACAGTTGGGTCTGCCCAAAAGCCTCCGGGAAGTCTGCATGAATGAACGGGGTTTAGTTTTGGTGACCGGACCCACGGGAAGCGGAAAAACGACCACCCTGGCGGCCATGATCGATATCATCAATAACTCCCTCAAAGGCCACATCATTACCATCGAGGATCCTATTGAATTCATGCATGAATCAAAAAAATGTTTGATGAATCAGCGGGAAGTCGGTTCCCATACCCTAAGCTTCGCGAACGCCCTTCGTGCTGCCCTGCGTGAGGACCCGGATATCATCGCTTTCAATCCCTTGAACGGAGTTCCCGCTTCCGCCAACAGCTACACCATCAAGCAGATCTTGAAAGGCGAGTGGAAGTTCCAGGGCTTTGTGGTGAGCGATTGGACCTCGGTGGCAGAACTGATCCCGCACGGAATCGCTCTGGACGGCGAGACGGCCGCGCGCAAGGCCTTCCTGGCGGGCGTGGATATGGATATGGTAGACGGGCTTTACACGAACCTCGTAAAGCTGGTGCGCTCGGGTGCGGTGCCGGAAAGCGCCGTCGATGATGCCGTGCGCCGCATTCTGCGTGTGAAGTTTGCGCTGGGCTTGTTCGAGCACCCCTATGCTCCGGAAGGAAACGCTCCGGCGGACATTCCCGCTGCGAGCCGTGACCTGGCGCGCACCGTGGCGGAAGAATCGTTCGTCCTGCTCAAGAACCAGGCGCTGTCAGGCGGCGCACCCACGCTGCCCATCGACTCGAATGTCCACAGCCTCGCTCTGATCGGCCCATTGGCTGACGACGCGGCAGACATGTTGGGGCCGTGGGCGACGGCCCGCGCCAATGCCCAGGATGTGGTCACACTGCGGGCAGCACTGGCCGAGCGTGCCGCCACCAGCCGCTTCAAGCTGGTCTACGCCCGAGGCACCGAGATTTGGGGAGACTCCGAATCCGGGTTCGCCGAAGCAGTCGACGCTGCCAGCCAGGCTGACTTGGTAGTAATGGCGCTGGGCGAGGATGACTCCTCGAGTGGCGAGGCAGGCTCGCGCGCCCACCTGGACCTTCCCGGAAATCAACAGAAGCTGCTCGAAGCTGTGGCCGCAACCGGCAAGCCGATTGTCCTGGTCCTTTTCAACGGACACCCTCTGGCGCTGACTCCGGTGGCGCCCAGAGCAAGCGCCCTCGTGGAAGCGTGGTTTCCCGGCACAGAGGCCGGCCCCGCGCTCGCGCGTGTGCTGTTTGGGGATACCGATTCCAGTGGGCGGCTCACGGTCAGCTTGCCTCGCGCCGTCGGCCAGGAACCGCTCTACTACAACGCCTTCAATACCGGACGCCCCGCGGAGGGCATCGACCTGAGCCATCGACCGATGAACGCCGAGGAACGCTACCACTCACGTTACTTCGATGAGCAGAACTCCCCGTTGTTCCCCTTCGGCTTTGGGTTGTCCTATACGAAGTTCAGTTATTCGCCGCTGACGCTCAGCGCCGGGAAACTCAGCGCTTCGGAAACAAACGCGGGGAAGGCAAGGCCACTAAAGGTTTCGGCGGAAGTGAAGAACGCGGGAGACCGGCCCGGAACCGAAGTGGTGCAACTTTACATCCGCCAGCAGGGCACAAGTGTGGAACGCCCCGGGCGCGAACTCAAGGGCTTCCAGCGGGTGACGCTTGGCCCCGGCGAGTCGAAACGGGTCGAGTTCACGCTCGGCCGGGAGGAGCTGAAGTTCTGGAACCTCGAGATGAAGGATGTTCTGGAACCCGCCCGCGTGACCGTCTGGATTGCCCCCAACAGTGCGGCAGGGTCCGAGGTACAGTTCGAGATCACGAAATAAGCGCGAGCTCCTACGCGTGCGGAGCAGCGGGTGGGGGCGCGAGTTCACATCGCCAACCCGCGTGGTGGTGGCCTCTCCACGGGCTGAAGGCGTAATTCTCACTTAAACCGGAAAACCAAACCTGCGCTAGGAACGATGTTGTGGCTGGTTCCCGTGATGAAGCTGGGCTGTCCTGCCAGGTAATCCCTGAATTCCAGTCGCAAGGCGAGGTGCCGGTGGAAGACGATGTCCGTGCCGCCTCCAAAATTCCAAACGAACTGATAGCCGTTGTTCGTGTTGAATGGGTAGGTTCCAGGAAAGACCGCGACGGTGCCCAGCGTGGGGCCACTGAAGCGGTTGAGGCCCAATCCAGCAGTCGTGAATGGCTGGATGGGAGTCTTGGCCCAGAGGTAGCGCACGTAATTAAAGGAGACGAGGTCGACGCGTTTGTAGAGGGGGCCCGACGTCAGCGTCCCTTGCTGAATGGAGAATTGGTTAGGGCTGAAGGAATAGCTCGCTTCCAGGGCATTACGCGGCGTGAAGCGGAAGTGCGCCCCTGCGGTCAAGCGCCCCGTGAAGGAGAAGGAGCTCGACGCGGCGGACCCCGCGGTGAAATCTGTGAAAGTGCAAGACCCCACGGGCGGACAGGGTATGATTCCACTTCCACCATTCAGGATAGAGCCGCCCCCTTCCGCGAACACCTCGAAACGCGGAGGACGGTTCTGCGCGCCAGCCCAGGGGGAAATCATCAACAGGGGCAGAATCCACGGGACAGGGATTCGGATAGCTCGCATGCCTCTCCTCTCCAATATCTAAGCCCTTTGTACACGGGCCAACACTATTGCGGTACTCAACTGCTGAACGAGACCGTCTTTTCCGCGCGCTGGCCCTTATGATGTTCCCTCTGCCGATGGGGTTGTCTCCAGCGTCGTCCCGCACCCCAGCTCAGCACTGGTTTGCGCGGCCGTTGCGGGAGAAGACGCGGCTCGTGACGTTATCTTTCAGCAGCGTCCAAAACGAGGCGTCGAGGTAGGAGCGAATGGAGACGTAGCACTCGCCGCATTGATTCGCGGGCACCCACTTTTTGAGGATTTCTTTTTGCGAGGTGTAGGTCTGGTCGAACATTGAGCAGGCGCGGAGGCCGCCCGAGGGCGTCACCACCAGAAAGCGCCGGCCGGCCTGGCAGCCGGGGATAGTTCCATGCAGGAAGAAATCGTGAATACCTGAAAGTGTCCAGGGAGAGTTGGCGATGCGGCCGTTCCGGGCCTTGAGGGTGACGAGCTCATAGAGCGTGCGGCGCAGCAGGTTCAGGTCTTCAACCGAGCGGATGTAGTGGTCCATGCTGTGGGTGCGCAGCGGCGTGTAGGCGCTGTAGGAAATGTTCACGCCCCACTGCTTGGCGCGCTCGTAAATGTCGCGCAAAGCGGGCAGATTCTCGCGCGTGATGGCGGTGTTTAGGGCAACATCGTCGTGACCGCGCGCGGCGAGCGTGGGCACCAGCTTCGCGAGGTGCGCGTAGAGGCCGGGGGAGCGCCGGAAGTCGTCGTGGCGCTCGTCCGGGAAATCCAGCGAAATTGAGAACTGGTTCACGCCCAGCGCCCGCAGGGCCAAATACTTCTCTTCCGTGAACAACCGTCCATTCGTCACCAGGATGGTGTAAGGCAGGCCGCTGGGTTCCTTCACGGCGCGCACGATGTCTTCAAGATCCTTGCGGAGCAGCGGCTCCCCGCCCGACAACTGCACGGCCATGGGCTTGAGCTGCGCGCGCAGCCGGCGGTAATCCGCCGCGCGCAAAAGGTCAGGCGGCTCCGGCTTGATGCCGCCCTTGTCGCAATGCTGGCAGTCTGCGGTGCAGGAATGCGTCAGCTCAAAGGAAACCACCAGCGGGCGGTCCGTGCAGAAGCTCCACGTGCCTCTGGCGATCATGCGGGCGGCGCGGGTAAAGGGAATGGTTTTCACTAAGGACTCTCCGAAACAGTTTCTGGGGCCTGGGGATCTTGGACGCTGCGAGGGTCCACTGAACTACTTCCACACTTCCCGGACGATGACTGGAAGCCGTACGAGGTTCCTAGGATCGACTAGTGCCGTTCCAACTATTTGGCGCTAACTCCTCCTCCGAGACAGGAAGTTGATTCTTGGGAATGCACCGTCTGCTTGGGAGCGACCAGTTGAAACGACACTAGCATACCCCAACCGAGGTCCCGGCGACAAGCGCAAGCTGCTCCGCGAGCTACAGTTTGTCCGATATTCCTGTGAACTGGGGTCTTTCAAGCATTGAGCGGCCAAAACCGGCACTTCAAGCGTGATTTCTAGCCATTCAAATCCTGCCTGTTGTCAGCCTTTCGGACCTCGTGTACCCTTAAGTCCCTTTGGTTTTCTCGGCTCAGGGTTCGCCCGAGACAGACGCTTCAGAAGGCCTGGAACGGCTCCTGTTGCCGCGGAGCCCGGCTACAGGCAGTTGCCGGAGCCGCCAGTTGGGAGCAGTTCCGAGCCAACCTGGGATCACACCATGAACCGACTCGCCCTGCGGCGAAAACTGCGCTTCTGGAACACGCGCCTACGCGAATGGCGCATGATTGCGAAGGGCCTCGCCTCGAAGCGCCACCCGGTGCTGGCGCATCTTATTCCCATCCGGCGCTGCAATCTCTCCTGCACTTACTGCAACGAGTTCAACGATTTCTCGAAGCCCGTTCCGCTGGAAGTGATGTTCGGCCGCGTCGATCGCCTGGCCGCGCTCGGCACGACCATTATCACCATCAGCGGAGGCGAGCCGCTCCTGCACCCGCATCTCGAGGAAATCATCCGTCGCATTCGCCGTCACGGCATCCTGGCGGGCATGATCACCAACGGCTACTTGCTCACGCCGCAGCGCATCGAGCACCTGAACCGCGCGGGTCTCGACCACTTGCAGATTTCCATCGACAACGTGCTGCCCGACGAGGTTTCCAAAAAGAGCCTGAAGGTGCTCGACCGAAAGCTGCGCATGCTCGCGGAATATGCGATTTTCCAGGTGAACATCAACTCGGTGCTGGGCAGCCCCGTGCGGCATCCCGAGGACGCGCTCACGGTGGCGCGACGCGCGCTCGAGCTGGGCTTCACGAGCACGGTGGGCATCCTGCACGACCACGACGGCCAGCTTCAGCCGCTGGGCGAGCACCAGCGTGAGCTCTTCGCGCACATCATGCAGATGGGCAAGCGTTCCTACGCGCGTTTCAACCTGTTCCAGAAGAACATTTCGCAAGGCGTCCCCAACGACTGGCGCTGCCGCGCCGGCAGCCGCTATCTCTACATTTGCGAAGACGGCCTGGTGCACTACTGCTCGCAGCAGCGCGGTTTCCCCGCCATCCCCCTCGAGCGCTACACCCGCGAGCACCTCGCGCACGAATACCATACTGAGAAGCCTTGCGCCCCGCACTGCACCGTCTCCTGCGTGCAGCAAGTCGCCATGCTCGACAACTGGCGCTCGCCCCAAACCCGCCCGGCTTTTGTGCCTGTCGAGGCCCTGCTGCCCTTTCCGAACCCGCTGGGCGAAAGCTGACGCGCGCGTTGCAGGCGCGCGTCGTCCCCGCAGAGCGGGAATCCAGGAAAATCCCCCAGCTGTCAACCGCGCACGTGCCGGCGCAACGCTGATGCGCCGGCGCGCCGGGGTGCGGTTGCACCTGGCATGAACGAGGCGTACAATGCCCGCACCTCGAATCCGGCGCGGATGTCGGATCCTCTCAGGGTCCGATTCTGGGCAGGACGACGCGGGCCCGGCCACAGATTGAAGAGCAGGAATTCCCGATGCGGCCATGCGCGTCGTGATGATTCGGAGGGCAGTCGATGCCACACAGTATTTGGGGTTGGATTCTGGTGGGACTGATCGCAGGCTGGCTCTGCGGCAAGATCACGCGCGGGAGGGGCTTCGGCCTGATTGGCAACTTGCTGCTGGGATTAATTGGCGGAGTCGTGGGAGGTTGGCTTTTCGGGAAACTTGGCGTCGTGGCTTTCGGATTCATCGGAAGCTTAGCCGCCGCCACCGTGGGCGCCGTCCTCCTGGTGGCAATTGCCGGCCTGTTCGGCGGGCACCACTAATGTCTGCAGCCACAGCGAGCGCTCTATCTCGCCCGCGCACGCGGACGGGGCGGGCGGACACGAGGTCCGCCCCTACGACTGCGAACGCTCTTCTCGCCCGCGCGCGGTCGAAGGGTCGCGGATCCCAAAGGTCGGGTCAGTGGATACTGGCGCACGGCGGGTCAAAGGAGACTCTGGGCTCCGATCTTGCGCCCCTGCCGGGGCTGTAAAACGGCCGGCCGCAACGGGAAGACTTTGTCAGCTGACTTCCGAACTGGGGTACTACTCTGAGGTGACAATATGTTCATAGTTATAATCTCTTTTCCACCCATCAAGCCGGGCAGAGAAGGCGAATTCGAGGAGTGGTTTGCTTCGTCAAACCAAGAGTTTTCCAAGTTCAAGGGTTTCATTAGGCGAAGGCTCTTGAAACCTACGGAGGGCGGCAACTACGCGGCTATTGTGGAGTTTGAGAATCGAGAGGCCTTCCAGGCGATGCATAGCAGCCCTGCACATGACGAAGCAGGTGTGCTTGTAAAACCCCTATTCGACGGCCGCCCGACACCCCATTTCTTCGAGGTGGTCACCGGCTAGGGCGCAGATCATATTCCACGCCGGAGCTCATATGCTGGGGAGAAACAGCACTTCGCTCATTCCGCCTTGGGGGGTAGTTATCGCTCTTGTGAACACCGCGGCGGGTGGATGGTGGGTTCCATGATTCTCGCGAGGGCTTCAAGCCTTCCGCATGGCTCTCGCCTCAAGGCAAAACCAACTCCTGGTTGGGAGAGATGTGTGCCGTCGCATGCCCCGGCTCCCAAACCGTAACGGTCGCGGGCCGGGCTGCGTCAAACACCTTCACTTTACCGTCAGGAAGGAGTTTCACGCGAACCCTTCCGCCGCTATCCACGGAAACCCATTTGGCCTTGTTCCTGTATAGAGTCGCTTGGCCGTTGGTCGATTCTATGGAATAGGTGTCGCCGCGACAGAGAATTCCGGCGATCGAGGAATCACCCCATGGGGGAGCCCCAACCCCGACGGAACCATCCAGATCCGGCCAGAATCCGAATCCCCCCAGGATTATCGCGGCTCCGGGCATGCTCGACCATGCCTGTCGGAGGCCGAAGTCGTCCTCTAACGCTCGTCCATCGGGGTAGTACGCCGAATAGACTTCCGCCGGGGTCAGCCAGTTCCTCTCCAAGCCATATTCCCACCAGCGCAGCAAGGGATAACGCCAGTCTTCGTCCCGTCTCCACAAGCGAACGAACGCATTCACGCCGTCGAGGTACGGCCACTCGCCGGCGTTGTGGTAGGAATAGGGCAAAAAGGAGGATCGCCTGGTCTCAGCCTTGCGCCCGTAGAGGGGATTGCAGGCCAGAATGCCCCAGTCACCCAGGCGTTTGTCGACGAAGCGGGATTCCAGCGTGTCTTTTGCCGTGGCCAACAGCCTTTCAGTCTGGGAATCACTCGGAATTCCAAAAAGGGCAGTAACCAGGCTGTCGGTGGTAAGGTGGTCTTCTGCACTGCCGTCCTTGCGCCGATAGTCCACATAGTGCCCGGCATCTTCGAGCCAGAGTTCTTTGTTGATCGCGGCCTTCGTTTGGGCAGCGCGGGCCTGATACTGCTGGGATAATTCGCTGTTGCCGGTTTCCTGGGCTATCTGGGCGGCGCAGACCAGCGCCCGATAGTAAAGGGCCTCATCGTAGGTGACGTGATGGCTCCGGAGGACCTCGTCAGCCCAGTCCCCCGCGTCGGCCTCCGGTTTTACCATCAAACCGGAACCTTCGGTATCCGTGGAGGCGAGATAGGCTAGGGCCTTCTGAGCTTTCGGCCAAGCCTCCCCCAGGACGGAGAGATCCTTGGTCCACGCCAGGTAGTCGTATAACTGCATGACGAAGAGGGCAGGGGAATCATAGTGGAACTCATTGAAAGGCTTGCCATCGAACTGCACCGCGCTGGGAGCGCGGCCGTCGGTCTGAATGCCTCTTGCCAACAAGAGAAGATTGCTCCGCACATATTCGGGATGAAAAGGCAGGGCAAGTTGAACTGCCCAATAGGAATCGCGATAGTAAGCGCGCAAGGGCGCCCGGTAGCGAATGCCCGCAAAAAAGGCGTTGAAGTCGGATTCGGGGGCCGACTTGAAGGAAGCCAGAGCATTATCCAGCGTGGCCGTGAACATACTCTTGAGCAGGGGATCGGACACCTGCAAGGTTTCAGCGAGGGCGCGACTTCGCTCGTTGGCCGCTTGTTCCGCCTTGTCAAAATCCTGGAACGTCTGTTCGTAGGATGGGCGATCGGCCGTCACCACTACGCGGAGGTGCTGGACGGCTTCCTCGGCGCCTACTCCGGCGGTCAATGCGAACTTTTCGTGGATGTAGTTCAACTTCCGGGGGTGTAGACCACTGCCGACAGCCATGCGTCCCGGCCAATTGATGGCCCACAGCCTGATGTCAGCTTTGTGCGCCTTCCTATCGAGGCTCGTGAAAGTGAAATGGAGGAAGACAGCATTGGTCTTTTCGTCGACGAAGGCCGTGAGATGGACCTGCGCGCCACCGCGGGCCGCAGTCATCACCACCAGACCGGCACGCACCGAAAAGGCGTCGCAGTCTTTTGGGTCCACTCCGTCCAAAGAGATTCGGGTAAACCAGGTCGCGGGCAGTATGAGGTCGTCCCCGCCCACCACCGAGTAACGGACCAGGCGGAACCGGCTGTCCACACGGGCGATGGCCCGCGTGTTGGTCAGGTCGTAGGTAACGAGCGAATTGACCGGCCGGATGAGCAGCGACCCGTCGGGTTGAGCCACGGCGTGCTGAAAGGAGGGAAGCGGCGTGAGTGAGATTTCCTGCGTTCCCTCTGCCACGGTGGTCTTGGCGGGAAGATAGTTCCTGGCGGCCACGGAGACCGTTCCCTCCGTGCCCGTTGGGACCGTGATGGTTCCCCGCGAATCCGTGACGAGCTGCCGGCCGGAGACGAACTCAGTCACGATCGCCCCGGCGATGGGTGACCCGGTCACTGAATCGCGAACCGTCAACTGGGCAGAAGCAGAGTAGGCAAGAGGCGCGAAAAGAAGTGCGGCAGTGAGAGGGGCCCACAAAGGAAAGTGACGAAACATGGAATCAGCCCTCTTTTCGGAGAGCGCAGCCGGCCGGTTTTGACCCCGACTCCTACAGCGCCCCTTCCACCGGATTCCCTTCAAACACGATCTCCCTTGTCAGATTCTCCGCGGGAAGGTTGACCTTGATGGTCCGTCGGTGAGGCGCCCGCATCTTCGACCCAGCTCGCAGGCTTACGGCTAGACGCCGGGCACGATCCTTCCAAGCGAACCTAAGCCACATTTCTCCGTCCTTCAGAAAATCAAACGTGACACCGTCGTCCTCGTAGAGCGTGAATTCGCCATCCGCGCCGGGATAGATCTTTATCATAAGTGGGCTCTCGGTCGGCTCAGCCGTATATTGCTTGACGGGCCCGAAGGGAAGAATCGCGCCTGCCCTCACATAAAGAGGCATCGTGGCAAGATCCACGGGCCGGGAGATTTCACGAGCGCCCTCCATCCTTTCGTTCGTCCAGAAGTCATACCAAGTCCCGCGCGGTAAGTAAAGGGTTCTGGTCTTTGCGCCTTCCTCGGTGACCGGAGCAACGAGGAGGTCCCGCCCCCACAAATACTGATCGGAGCGCACCACGGCCCGGGGATCATCATCGTAGTGGAGCCACAGGGCGCGCATGAGGGGCAGTCCCGTGTCGTGGGCTTCGCGGACCAACGTGTAGGTGTAGGGGAGAAGGCGGTAACGAAGCTCGAGGTATTTCCTGCAGATGGGTTCAATTTGCGGGTTGTGCAGTTCCTTAATACCGGGGAGGCCGCTGTTCGGACCGTATCCTTTAAGCTCGGTCGGACCGTAATCGCCTGTGTTCCACTGCCAAGGGCGTCGGAGCTTCCATGTCCGACCATGCGACCGAAACAATGGGCAGAAGGCGCTGAATTGAAACCAGCGGGCGTAAAGCTCGCCCGTCAGTTCCGGGGTCGTAACAAAGCCGCCGGTGTCCGTTCCCCAGTAGGGCATTCCGCTGAGCCCGGTGTTGATGCCCACCGCAACTTGCGACCGCAGCGCTTCCCAGGTGGAGTCGATGTCTCCGGACCACAGCCATCCGTAACGCTGCATTCCCGCGTAGCCGTTGCGATTCAGCGTATAAGGCCGCAGGCCTGGCCTCTCCACTTGGGGACCTTCCCAGTACATGCGATTTCGAGCGAGGCAAACCTCGGGATCAAGGGAGTCACCTTCATCAGCCCACCAGCCGTCGACACCCAGACGAAACACCTCGAGATGCTTCGACCAATAGTTCGCCGCGCTATCCGAATCCCCGGACCCGCCGGAGGCGTCAGCGGCGCGACCCTGTAAGTGTTTGGGTGGATTCACGACATGCAGCGCCAGCTTGAAGTGTTCCTTGTGCAGTTCCTCGAACATTCGCTGGGGGTCAGGAAAAACCTCCTGGTTGAAAGTGAATGACCCGTGTCCACGGTTCCAGCCCGAAGGGCAAAAACCTGTCCCTAGGTAGATCAGTACGTCGCAGGGAAGACGGTCCTCGCGGAATTTCCGGGCTTCTGACATCACCTCGTTGCGGTTCGCCAACGTTCGATGTGATTGTTGGTAACCCAGGGACCAAATGGGGGGCATGTGGGGGAACCCGGTCAGGCGGGCATATTCGGCCAGGATTTCCTGGGGCTCGTGGGAGGCGACCAGAAAGAAATCCATGGGCAGGGCCGTCCCGGACGCCCAAGGCCGGAAGCGCCCTTCGTTGGCCGTGAGATCAAAACTGCCGAAAGGAAGATGGAAGAACAGTGCCCATCCGCCTGCACCCACCAGCCAGGGAATGGAAACTCGCGCGCCGATAGTAGCCAGGTCCGGGGTGCCTTGACCATGCTTCATGGAGTAGTCGTGCCCTCGGCGGTCAAATTGCGGACCGCCCTCACCCAATCCGAAGACCGGGGCCCCCTGGGTAAGGAACCCGACGCTCCCGTCACTCATGTCGATCTGAAGACGCTGGAGCTCGGCTTGGTTCTGATCCCGGATGATCAACGTCAGGGGCTGGGGAAGAATCTTCAGCTCGAAGGTCCCACAGGCGAGGTTACTTTCAGCGGAGACCGACCGGATGCGGATCGGCGCCTCCCCCCCTGGCGAGGCGACCAGGACTCCGCCATCAGGGATGGGTTGCGCCTGCTCCTGGGAATTGAGGGGGAGCAGGGACACGCGAAGGGTTCGCGCGCTCACCGGAGAGATCGCGAGCTCGGCTGCTAATCCAGCCACTTTGAGGCCCGGGGTCTGAGCCGTCAATGCCGAGAAGCCCGAGCCCGTCCAGCCCGGCTTGGTCAGCAACAGCGCGCCGGCCCCGGCAGCCCCCATTCGGGCGATCGCTTTCCTTCTCGAACAGGATTTCCCCACGTGCGCGAACCCTATCTGAGTCAGGCAATGCCTGCTCGATGCTTAGCGCGCGCGATAATCTGCGCCATCACGTTCTGGTAACGCTCGAACGTGTCGTCGACCACTGTGAGGGTCGGGATGGCCAGCTCATTGAGCGATAGCGTTTCGGGATCGAACTTGCTGAATCCGGATTCGTGAACGCCGCTACTTCCGCGTCCGGGAGCGGGATGGCTGAGGTGCTGGAAGAAGCGGGCGTATTTGGTGACGGCCGCGGGGTATACAAACTCTGAAAAGGCATGATAGAGGGAAATAAAGGACATCAGCGCGTCGTAGTGCATTTCACCGCAGCACAGCACGCCAGGGTGCTTTCGGGCGAGATCCGCAACGAGCTGTTGCGTGCCCACATGGGTGTCCGCCTTGGTGTTGTTTTCCCAGCCACCCGCGATGTCGAGGAAGTACGCGTCAGCAGGGTAGCGACTGAGAACATCGTCGATTCGAGAAACCAGCCACTCACGCCAGGAGCCGACCCCGACGTTCATGTAGGGCATCCAGCCTTCCATGTGCCGGTCGTTGTCCCAGTCCACCCAATTCAGGTAAAAGGGATCACCATCAATCTGTGCCGTCGTGGCGTCCGCAAACTTCGAGAACTCGGGGAGACGTTCGTTGGCTGAGTTGATCCCGAACATGGGCATCATGTGGAAACCCATCTGCCGGCCGGTTTCCAGGAGTGCCTTGAAGCCCGCTTCGCCGCCCAGGCGCGGCTCAGGCTGGTAGAGCGGGTAATTCCAGTAGTAGCGGCCATCCCAAGCCGCAATGAAAACCAGGACGCGCGCGGCAGGAATCTGGGAAGCGACCCAGCGCAGGATGGTTTGCATCTTGGCGTAATCGTTAAAAATATATCCCGTCCAGTGCATGCCATGAAGGGAGACAGCGAGCGCAACGTTGCGGAGCCAATCCGGAACGTCCTCACGTTTCTCCCAATCAGGAATGTTGAAGGCTCGCTCCACGTGCTTGAAATGGGGCTGAAACGCCGCCTCCTGCGAAGCCACCGCACCGGCACGCCAGACGGGGCTCTCCAGCGTGTTACTCTTCTTCCAGCCCTCCCTTTCGTAGACCAGTTCGGCCCGGTAAGAGCGTTCGCCGGGTTGGAGATAGAACCGGTTCGCCCGAACCGCCTGGTTGAGGGCGGACAAAAAGAAAAACTCGTTGTCTCCTTGTTGAATGACCAGGAGCGGCGTGTTCAGTCCTCGCGCGATGAAAAGCGCACCTCCACCAAAGGGGTAGCCAAAGAGTAATTCGTCATCTTTGGGGTCAAAGAAGCGCTGGCCGCCGGCTGAAATCTTTCCGCGCGGAACGCCCCGAACAATCGCCGCGATCGACTTGACGGGCTGTTCCATTTCGATGCGGGCATCCCATTCGATGAAAGTCCCGTTCTTGTGGAACCGAGCGCGCAGCCGGCCGGGAGCTTTTTCCTGACCCCCCGCCCAGACGAAGCCGGAGCAGGAAACCTCCAATCCGTCTGACTTGTCCTCGACGGTCATTTGCTCACGATCCAGCGCGTAGGTATTCTCAAATGTGTACACGCGAAAAGAAAACTGCAACCCCGCAAATTCCACCGAGGGCTCGGGAAAATCGAAGCTGAACTTCATGAAGCTTTCACCACGTGGAGGAACGTAAACCCCACTGCTAGAACTCAGGGGAAGAACGCGATCCGGCTTGGCGGGATTCCCGGGCGCGGAGGCGGAAGCTCCCAACGATGCGGCCATCGCCGGGACAGGAAGAATCGAGCCGGTTCCCGCAACCACGGCACTCTTCAGTAGTGTACGCCGGGAAATCTTGTCACCCATCAGTTCCTCCTCTTGAGGGTCTGGTTGAATCGCGCGCTGGGAACCAGACCCTCGCAGGAAACACGCTTGCACCCCGCCTGGGATTATCGCTCAGTGATCCCGCGGGCAGGGCGGGGAAGTCGGCTGGGTCTTCAAACCGCAGCAGAAGTCGTTTTCCAGTACACCGCGTACCTTTCTCCAAACAGCTTATAGAGCGGGATCAAGGTGAGTTTTTGCGCCTGCCCTACGGTTTGGAAGGTCAGAGCTTGGTCGGAGACCGGTTTCAGCCAACCCACCGGATCATTCGGGCTGGTGGCGATGGCGGGAACAGGAATCGGGTCACCGCTGGGGGCGGTGTCGTACCCCGAATAGAACATCGACTTGGTGAGACCCTCGGTTCCCAGTCGCCCGGCTAGCACCAGCGGTCCATACATCGCGGCCTGTAGAGTGTGGTCATCAGGCATGGTTTCGATACGGAGGCTCATGGGCAGGCTGACCTCCACTCGGTCACCTTCTTTCCAGGTGCGGTTCAGCGTCAAGTAGCTCGAGGGGCTTGAGAACGCGCCAAGGTTCGTTCCGTTCAGCTTGACCATGCCCCCGCGGGTCGCCCAGTAGGGAATTCTGATGTTGAGGGCCAGTTCGGTGGGCTTATCCGCGTGAACGACCAAGGTGGCGCCTTCTTCCTCGGGGAAATTGGTTTGCTGTTCAAGGCGCAAGCCCTTTTCAGGCCAATTCACCTCCGAGGCGATGAACAGATTCACGAAGATGCCGTGGTCATCGTGGAAGTAAATCGAGTCGGCAGTCTTGGCAAACTCTTCGACACCCGTCCCGGTGCAGCACCAGAAGGAGTCGTAAGTAGTATTGAAGTACTTCCAGTATCCGGACGCGAGCGGGAGGAAGTAGCCCATTCCGCTGTCTTGCAGGTTCTGTGTTCCCAGCCGGCTGTTGAAGAGCGTGCGCTCGTAATAGTCCATCACGCCCGGGTCGGCTGTCCATCCGAAGATGTGGCGTGCCAGTTTGAGCATGTTATAGCCGCAGCAGCATTCCTCGGTGAGCTTGCCCAGCTCCGTCGAGAGCTTTCCGGGCGGCGTGCGCCAGAACTCGTCGTTGCTGGTGCCTCCCGTGCAATAGATCCGCTCGCCGGTGACCTCCTGCAGGAAATAGGAGGCAATGTCGTGATAGCGAGGTTCACCGGTGAGTTCGTAGCGACGGGCGGCGCCGATGACTTGCGGGATGTGGGTATTGGCGTGGATTCCCTTCAGCTCGTCGCGATGTTCAGCCAGCGGGTCAAGGAACATCGCCTTCTCAAATCGTCCCGCCAACGCCATGTAATGCGGCTTGCCGGTCACGGCAGAGAGGTTCCCGAGCACCTCGTTCATGCCGCCGAATTCCGTTTGCAGAATCCGCTGCATGTGCTCGTCACTGATGCTCTCCTGCCAGTGCCAGACCCACCCCGCCATGCCCTCCGCTACCGAGAGCGCCTGGTCGTTCCCACAGTGGACGTACATGTCCAGGAGGCCGGCCATGATCTTGTGATAGGTGTAGAAGGGAGCCCAGACCCTCCGGCCCTCGCGCAGCCGGTCGAAGAGCTCTTCGGGGAAGGCGCTGAGGTAGCTGTTCTTCAGGGCCTTTTGGCAATTGGCCAATTCGCTGACCAGCGCATTGCCCTTATCCTTCAATTCACTATCCCCAGCGCTGGCATACATCAATGCGCAGGCGGACAAGTAGTGGCCTCCGGTGAAATGACCGCGTAATTCGCAGTCGGGTTTTTCCCATCCTCCCAACGGCTCAGCCGAGGAAGGGATCCCCGCATTCACGCGAAAGGTATGGAGAAGCCGGTCAGAGGGGAGCAGGTGGAGATAGCGCCGGTTCGCTTCCAGGGCATCCTGAAACACGCCCTTTCGCAAGCGGACTTGGGTCAAGGGGAAGGGCTCGACTTTCCCTAAGATTTTCTGCTTGCTTGCTGGCTTATTTCTCATTCCGGGCGTCATCGCGGCAGTGACCTGCGCGGGACTAGCCAACAGCTGATTGGGCAGTAGGGCCGCTCCCGCTACCGCCGCTGCTGTAGAAACAAACTGCCTTCTGGTTGGTCGATTAAGATTTGTCATGGGTTCCTCCCTCCAAAACAACAAGATGATACCGCATCGTTGCGGAACAAAGGGTAGTTAGTTGTTCGAACCGAAGGGCGATTTGAGTAAGGGAAATCCTTCATGGCCCTCCCGCTCCGTTTCAGAAACGCAAAAGCAACATCAACGTGCTCCCTTACACCGACGCGCGCTGCGAAGCGTCCGGTCTAGGCCGCTCCGTGTCGGTCTTTCAGCCCGCCCACAGCCGCCGCAGCCGGTAAACCGGCAACCCGCAAGCCACGATCAACAGTCCCGGCCAGGTCGTATAGGGGCGGTAAATGAACAGGCAAAGAACTACGACCGTCGCGCCCAGGATGTACGCGGCCGGGACCACCGGGTAGCCCGGCACTTTGTAGGGCCGGTCCGCTGCGGGCCGTGTGGCTCGCAGCCGGAAAAGACCGGCTATCGTCAGGACATAAAAAATCAGAGCCGCGGAAATAACGTAATCCAGCAAGTTGCTATAGACGTTGCCGTACTTGGCAGTAGAGGAATCAAAGGTTCTGGGCAGAACCAGGGCTGCGGCCCAAACCCCCTGCGCCAGAAGTGACCAGCCTGGAACCCTCGCCCGGTTCAGGCGCCCGGCGGGAGCGAAGAACAAGCGGTCGCGAGCCATGGCGTAGTAGGCGCGCGACCCTGCCAGCACGAGGCTGTTGATGCATCCAAACGTGGAGATCATGATGGCGACGGCCATCAGCGTCCTGCCCAAGCCGGGAAAGATCGCCTGCAACGTCGCAGTGCCCACGCGATCGTAGGGAGCATCCTGGATCGCAGGGAGTGGCAAGGTTGCGAGGTAGGCAACGTTCGCCAGCACGTACAGCGCAATCACTGTCAATGTCCCCAGCCCCAACGCGAGAGGAAGAGTCCGGCGTGGATTCTTGACCTCGTCTGCCGCGAGGGTCACGTCGTGCCAGGAATCGGCAGCGAAGAGCGAACCTGACTGGGCGACGCAAATCGCCGCGAGGAGCCCCAGCGTCGTAGCTACGTCCAATCCCGGGACGCCTGAACGATGGAGGTGAGCAGTCCAGAGGTGTGCGAAGTTCGCCTTTACCGCGGCGGCGTTCCAGCCCAGCCCGAGCCCAACCGCGATGAGCCCCAGCAGCGCTCCAACCTTGGCCGCCGTGAAAAGATTCTGGACCCATTTCCCATACCCCAATCCTCGGCTATTGGTCCAGGTCAGCAGGGCAATAACCAGAATTGCCACGAGCTGAGAAGTTGATAGTGAAAGTGCGTAGCTGGGAGACACGTGAAGCGGAGGAATTAGATAACGGTCTTCCGCGACTGCCGGCCAAAGCACCCCGAGAAACCTGGCAAAGGCCACTCCGACCGCGGCAATGGTTCCGGTTTGGATGACGGTGAAAAAGGTCCAGCCGTAGAGAAAGCCCCACAGAGGTGAGAAGGCCTCGCGCAAGTACACGTACATGCCGCCGGTACGCGGCATCATCGAGGCGAGTTCGCCGTAGGAAAGCGCGGCGGCAATGGTCAATGCACCGGCGAAAACCCACGCCAGCAGCAGACCGCCCGAGCTGCCAATCTCGCGTGCCATGGCGGCAGGCACGATGAAGATGCCAGATCCGATCATCGCGCCGGCCACGATCATCACGCAGTCAAACAGGCTGAGGCCCTGGACAAAGCCTGTCGCGGGAGGCGTTGTTGCTCCGGGCACGACCGAATGGGTTGAGACACTCATGGGTTACTCAGGAGCGTGGGTGCACCCCAGGTTTCCAATGGCAACGCCGCCGCTCCTTTCAGGAATCCCCTTCGAGACGAAACCGTCCCCTTTCCCATGGCAAGCCTCGTGGATGGGACTAGGTGATGGGCAAGAGCTGTTGAGGTCCGTCGAGCGTAAAGAAAAAACCCCAGCACCCGGGCGACCCGGGTGCTGGGATTGCAGGGCTTGAAGAGGAGGGTTCGATCCGAATCAGAATATGATCTTCAAGCCTAACTGAATGTTTCTTGCCGGGAAGACCGCCGTGGACCTTCCGAAGGTGCCGGACGTCATGCTTCCATCGGGGTTTTGCAGGTTCACGTTGTTGAACAGGTTGAAGAACTCACCCCGGAGCTGCATGGTCGCGGCTTCATCCTTCCAGAACCACGGGATCTTGGTGTTCTTGACGATGTTGAAGTCGGTGTTGATGTATCCTGGACCGATGTAGGCGTTGCGGCCGAGGTCTCCTTCCTGACCTAGGCTCGGTGCTGGGAAATCGGACCTCTGGAAGATACCCGTCAGGAACTGCTGTTTGGTCCCACTCTTGAAGGTACCGAACGAGGGAGTTGTGGGATAGTCGTAGTTGAACCCGTCGGCATTGTAGTCGCAGCCAGTATTGCCAACTACTTGGCGAGTGGGGTCAGTATCGGGCAGGTCATATACCGGGATGAACGACTGGTCACAGAAAACGTTGTAGGCAGTGCCTTTCTGGAGGATGACCACGGCGCCCGCCTGCCATCCGCCAAGCAGCCTGCTCAGCGCCCCCGGCCCTTTCGGACCAGGGAAATCGTACACGAAGCTGGCAGCCACTTTGTGCCGGACGTCGAAGTCGGAAAGCCCGCGGTTAAGGTTCAAGTTGGACATATCCACGATGTTCAAGCCCGTTCCGAAACTGCTGGCCGTATCGATGGCTTTGCCGACCGTGTAAGCGGCCTGGAAATCCAGACCGCGGCTGAATCGCTTTTTCACGCTGAAGTTGCCGCCCTTATAGGTTGAGATGCCATTGGACTGGCCGTAATCAATGCCTCCAAAGCTCGAATTCAGCCGATCCAACTGGACGCCGTACACAGGGGCGCCGGCGTCGTTCGTGCCGGTTTGGACCACAGGTCCCAGCATGTCGCCGTCGAAGCGGTTGACGTCATAGCCTTGGTATAGCTTGCGACCGACGGAACCGACGTAGTTGCCCTCTACCACCCAGTTGTTGGTGAAGGCGTACTGCACGCCGAGGAACCAGTTTTCAGCATACTGAGTGCGGAGGTTGGGGTCCCACGGTTGGATCCCGGCCTTCGCCCCGATGAGGCTGCCGTTCGGATTGACGCCGACCGTAATGCCCGTCATCGCCGGGTATCCGTAAGGGGGACTCGTCGACGTGCCCAGACCATATACGACTTGTGGCCCGGAGATGAACGTATTTGCTGTGACAGTTGCGAACATGGGAAGCTGGACACAGCAATCGTGGAAGAACTGGCCGGCAGCCCGGTCGTAGAAGACTCCTATGCCCCCCCGGACTGACATCTTGCCCTTTCCTGTCGGGTCCCAGGCGATGCCGATACGAGGAGCGAGATTGTTCTTGTCAGCGGCGATGTATGGGGATGCCTGGATCATCGAAGCATTAGTAATCCGCGAGACGAAGTCGCTCCCGCTGCCGAATACGATGCGTGAAAACATGTCCTTGGGTCCGTTGTAGCCGGGTACTTGGAACACCTCATAGCGGAGCCCCAGGCTCAACGTCAGGTTGGACTTGACCTTCCAGTCATCGTTCACAAATAACCCGAAACGCTGAAAGTTAGGCGTGAAGTTGTAGGAGATTTGTTGCCCGGTCTGCGGATTGTACCCGTAGTGGCTCTCCTGGTAGGGGCTGTCAAGGGCAAAATCGAACAGATTGAGGAAATCGTAGAAGTACCGGCTGTACTCACCTGCGAAATTCGACCCGCCGCCCCAACCCATATCATGCCCGAGGTTCCCGCCGAACTTGAACGCGTGCTTCCCGCGGTTCCAGCTCAGCACGTTCCGCCACTCGCCATTGGTCTGCATGAAGGTCGGACCGCTGAATCCCATTCCGTAATTGGTGATGCCTGGAACCGTGATTTGGGGAATTTCAGGATGCGCAACCGCTACATCCACGTCTCCCCGCACCCGGACGTACGTAAGCGACCCTTCGTAAAGCAACGAGGACGAGAAGAGGTGGGTAAAGTTCAGATTCAGGTAATTCGAATATTCCGGCTCGGGCATGGTGAACGCCGGATAGATCGAGGTTGAGAAAGTCGCTTGCCGGCTCGTCCTGTACCAGTTGCCGTATAGCCGGTTAGCGCCCGTGCCAAAGTTCTGGTCGAGCCGGATATTCCACTGGAGGCCGTTGCGGGGAATCGTCTGGCTGGACGAGATGAACTGGGTCATTGGGAAGTTGCAGGCCAAATCCCCAATGGGCGTCGTGATCGTTTCACTCCCGGTGCAAGTGCTTCCCGACACAGACCCCGCGGTGGACGCAGTCCCCCCGAGAATCCCCACGGGCAGGAAGCTCTTCGCTATGAAGGTGCCGATGTTGTTGGGATAATTCGCCGTCAGGAGATTGATGAAATCCGGCGTGAGCACGGTGGCTGAGGTGGTTGTTCCGGAGCCCGACCGCAGGAAATCCATCGAACCGAAGAAGAAGGTGTGGTCCTTGCGGATGGGCCCGCCCAAACTCCAGCTGCCTTCATTGCGCCGAAAGACGGGAATCTTGTCGAGCGAGCCGTCGGCGCGCACGATGTTCTGGGACTGGAAAATGTTTCCCGCCGTCAGACGATTGTTGGTGTGGAAGTAGCCCATAGTCCCGTGAACGCCGTTGGTTCCCGACTTGGTGACGACGTTGGTGACGGACGAGGAGTTGCGTCCGTACTCGGCCGAAAAGTTGTTGATCGAGACGCGCAGCTCCTGGACCGAATCGGCGTTGGGATTGACGTTGGTGACGCCACCGCGCGGGCTGCCGTTGGCGCTCGCCGAATCAATCAGGTAGCTGTTCGACTCCGGGCGCTGGCCGTTGGCCTGGATGTTTACCCCGTACTCAGCGCTGAAGATGTCGCCTGAGGCCTGCGCATAGGCCTGCCCTCCGCCCGCAGGCAAACCGACGATGCCCGCCGTTAGGACGACGAGCGAGTAGAAGTTCCGGCCTACCATGGGCAGGTTCGCCACGCGCGTTTCGTTAATCTGCGCCGAGACTCTTGCCTGGGAGGTCTCAACCGCAGGCGGCGCCGCCGTGACCGTCACTTCGGTCGAGGCGGTTCCCAGTTCCAGGGTGATATTGACCTGCTTGGTCTGCTTGCCTTCCAGCCGGATGTTTTGTTGAACCGTGGTCTTGAACCCCTTCGCGCTCGCGGTAATCTCGAACAAATGAGCGGGGAGAGAGGGAATGTTGTAGTTTCCTGCTGAGGACGTTTGCACAGTTCGTGTGATGCCCGTCTCCACGTCCTTGGCCACTACTGTCGCGTCGGGCACCAGGGCGCCCGAGGGGTCGCTGACCGTCCCCTCGAGAGCGCTTTCGAACTGTGCCCAGGCGCTCAGGGAAGAGAAGACCAGTAGAACTAACAGGGCTACGAGCCCGATAAGGCTTCTTCGCATACTCATATTATTAATTCCTCCCGAATTTGGGGCCCCGGGCGGGACCCCATGGATGGGCAAAGCAAGCCCATGAGGTTGCTCCTGTGGGACCTGGGGGATTCGAATGGTGAAGATATGCCGTTACCTTATGATCGGTTCACGAGTACCACCCGAAAGGCCGACATAACCAGTCGTTTTTCCAGTCCCGACCAGTAACGACCCAAGACGTGACGCAGGCGTTCAAACTACAGTGGTTGATTTCTGAAGCTCTCGACTACCTGATTGCGCTAGTTCCCTTTGACCGCCGAACGCTTTATTGTATACAAAATTGAACGCCATCTGTATAACCGATATGTAAGCGCTTGTCAACTCTTTTTTTTGACCCCGGTAATATCTTTCAGCTATGGGCGCGAAGCAGTTTAGAAGCAAGGGCTTAGGTCCCCTCTGGGGGTCCGCCGGGGATAAATAATGATAGCGATTACATTTCTTGCCAAGCTCGGGGGCCTTCCGCGATTGCAGAAAACCGGCTGCGGTCACCGCCCTGGAAACCAAGCGGTTCGGCATGCCTTGCGTGAGGATGTGCCCCGGCAAGGGTTTCAGAGCCACGCCCCCCAGGGAAGGGGATTGCGCCTCCCGAGCATTAGCGTTTCTGGTCCTGTACGAAACGTGGGGGGGGAAAGTCCCGCCACGGCAGCTACTTCCCCCTAAGTTTAAGAGGGAGATGATACCCCCCCACGTGATAGAGTGCGCTGGCACGAGGCGCAGCATAGAAGCGCCGTTTGTGAGTTGTCAAGGCATGGTGCAGTTTGATACAGTTTCGAGCGGCGCGAAGCGGCCCAGCATGCCGAACGCAACCTGTAACCACGGGTAGCAGTGTCGGCCGGTCGACGGGCGTCATCCCCTGTGGAGGGCCTATGCCGTGCAGCCGTCCGTTGCACGCGGTCGTCGGACGGGTGGCAAACGGGCCCTGGCAGCGAGGGAAGGCCCATGGAAGCAAGATCTGAGTCGGACCGGACACCCAATCCGCAAAGAGATACCTCGCCCCTTGATACACTTCAGACCGCGGCAATCCTCCGTGAACTGGAACGAATCCTGAAGAGTCCCTCATTTCGGACGAGTAAGCGCTGTCAACAGTTCCTTTCCTGTGTCGTTCAGCATAGCCTGGAAGGACACACTGAGCTTTTGAAGGAACGAAGCATCGGAGCGGAACTCTTTCAGCGCCCTATTAGCTACGCCACAGGGGAAGACGGAGTGGTCCGCGTGTTGGCCAGCGAGGTACGGAAGCGGCTGGCACAGCACTATCACGAGCGAGCGGGTTCGTCGCCGGTGCGCATTGAGCTTCCGGTGGGCGCCTACGTGCCGGAGTTCCATTGGAATCCGGATGCGCCTCCGATGGATCTCGAAACGCCTCACCTGGCCAAGAATCCCAGCAAGCTCCGGGTTCTGACCATGACAGCGCTCGGCCTCGGCATTGTGCTGGTTGTTGTGGTGGTCACGACCCGCGTTCGTTCCGGAAGGCCGCCGGAGTCCGCTCTCGACCAATTCTGGTCCCCGGTTTTTGCCACTTCGCAGCCCGTCCTGATCTGCCTGGCGAAACCGGCGCTCTATCGACCATCGCCGGAGCTTTACCAGAGGTACTCAAATACCCATCCGGAGGCTTTCCAAACCGAAGTGGAGCGGTGGAACGAACTGCTTCCCCTGGACCCGAATGAGAAGCTGCTGTGGCGGGACGTGATTCCCTTCCCTGAATTTGGCGTGGCCGTGGGGGACGCACGTGTGGCGGCCGGGCTTTCCGCCCTGTTCGCCCGGATCAATAAGCCGAGCCAAGTCAGGATCGGCAACAACTACTCGTTTGAGGACCTGCGCAACTCTCCTGCCGTGCTGGTAGGAGCCTTCAATAACCGGTGGACACTGCAAATGACTGCCAACTTGCACTTCACGTTCGCGGAAGGCGACAGCAAGGGGCCCTTCCGGATCCAGGAGCAAGGCCCCTCCGGAAGGATGTGGTTCCCTAAATGGGCTCCCCAAGGTCGGGCCACCGAAGACTTCGCGGTCGTTACCAGACTACTGGACTCCAAGACAGGCCAGTTGCTGATCACCGCGGCGGGAGTCGCCGCCAATGGTACGCAAGCGGCAGGAGAGTTCATTTCCAGCGAAGACTTTCTGACAGAGTGCCTCCGCACCGCACCGCCGGACTGGCAGAAGAAGAATCTGCAGGTGGTCGTGCAGACCACTGTGACCGAATCAGTCGCTGGCCCCCCTCGCGTCGTCGCCACGTACTTCTGGTAGTCCTAGACAAGGCTAACCCGACCCGTGTGACTGCGGCACAGCCGTGCCGTGTGGGTGATCCTCTTCGCCGAGAACTCACTCCGTCTGCTGGTGGGTCAAATCGAAGAACTCCTTGGACGACGGCTCTTTGAGTGGTCACGGGGGCAGGCTCCCTCGAGGTCTTGATATTTAGTGGTGGATTGTGCATCCTAGTGCCGTTCCAACTCGATCCGTGTACGACCCGCATCAAGCAGAAGCTGAATGCCTGGTGGGCTCGCCCCGTACCAACCAGCCCGACACCGGGAGGTCACATCAGGGGAAGTAGCTTGGTACGGGGCTCGGCAAATCGGCTCTTGTCAAGACGAGCTGGAACGGTACTCGGGTCGGTTGTGAGGAGCGCATGTCTAGGATTTTTCCAGTGTGCCCACGAAGAGGTTTCGGCAAGAAGATCGGGGAGTGTTTGGGAGCCGCGCTGCTTCTTGGCGGGTTGGCAGGCACCGCCCGGCCTCAGGCTTCCCGGCCCTCGCCAGTTTTCACGCAGGTCGAGTCTTACATCCAGCAGCGGCAGTACGACCGCGCCATAGCGCTCCTCCAGGAGATTATGGAGAAGTCCCCCAGCGACCCCGTGGCTCACAATCTGATGGGGATTGCACTCACCTCGTCCGGGAAGCCGGAAGAAGGAAACGTTCACTTCCAGGCTGCCCTTAAATCGGACCCCGAGTTCTTTCCTGCCTTGAAGAACTTGGCCCTGAACGAGCTGGCCATGCACCGCCTGGAAGCGGCTCGAAGCCACTTTGAGCAAGTCCTGGAGCATGCTCCGCAGGACCCGGTTGCCCATCTGTCCCTGGGGGAGATCCATTACGCGAAGCGCGAATTCGGCCCGGCGGTTGACGAGTACCTCAAGAGCGCGGGCCTGTTCGAGAGGGACCCGCGCATGGTCCTCCGTTTCGCCAGAAGCTGCTTCGAATCAAACCAGGGCCAAAGGGCAGCGGAGGCATTGGAGCACCTGAGCCCAGGCGCCGACGGCAGGTCTCATTTCCAAGCCGGCGTGATGCTGGCCCAACTGGAGAAATACCCTTCCGCCGCCCGCCAATTCGAGCTGGCCAAGAAGGACTACCCTGACCCGTATGAGGTGGGGTTCAACCTGACGTTGGCTTACGTGAGAAGCCTGAACTATCCCGCCGCGATTCAAGCTGCGCAGGAGCTGATTGCGCAGGGCTACCGAAAAGCCGAGTTGTATAACCTCCTGGCGGAGGCGTACGAACACAACAATCAGACCATCGAAGCCTACGATGCTTTGCGTACGGCGACTCAGATCGACCCCCGGGATGAGAACAACTATCTTGACCTGATGGCGCTCGGCGTCGACCACGCCAATCTCGAGCTGGCGGTAGATGTCGCCAATATTGGTCTGCGGAACATTCCAAACTCCTACCGGTTGATCATGCAACGGGGCGCCGTGAGGGCTTTTCATGGGCAAATCACCCCCGCCCTCGAAGACTTCGAGGCAGCGGCAAAACTCGAACCCAAGCGGGACTTGCCCTATTTCGGTATGTGCATGGCGCTGATGCAAAAAGACCAGACCCCCCAAGCCGTAGAAATTGCGCGTCAGAGGTTGGCGATCAGCCCGGACGATTATCTCTTGCTCTATGCCTTGGGCGAGATTCTTAGCCGATCCGGCGCCTCGAGTGGACACGAGGAGGAATCCGTGCAACTTCTGGAACGGTCTATCCGTTTAAAGCCAGATTTTGCCACGGCGCGCGCGGCGTTGGGAAAAGTCTACCTCAGGCGCGGCGAAGACGACCGCGCACTCGTAGAGCTCGAGAGAGCCCTCCAGCTTGATCCTACCGACCTCACGCCGTGTTACCAGCTTGCCCAGATCTATCGTCGAAAAGGGGACAAGGAGCGAGCCGCCGAGCTCTTCGCCAAGTTCGAGAAATTCCGGGACGAGGATCGCGAGAGACACATCAACCGCAACTTACTCAAGCTTCTTCGCGAAGGGGAAAAGTAAGGCTTCCGGAGCGAGGCCCGCTTCAATCCACTCGTGGTCGGAGGGGGCGCGCTGCGAGGAGCGATCTATGTCGGTCACAGGTCCAACGAAATCGAATCGGTCGGGGAGTGCGATTGGGAGCCCCGGACTGGCCCCCTGCCTCATCTTCCTTGTCCTGATTGCACCCCGCTTGGGTCCCCAACAACCAACTGGGCTAGGGGAGGCGGCTACTGCCTCGGCGGAACAGTATCGGCGGGAGGGCATTGCCCTTCTGGAGCAGCGCAAACTGCGCGAGGCGCTGGCCCGCTTCCGCTCGGCGGTGGAGCTCGACCCGGCGGACGCCATTTCCCACGATTACATCGGGGTGATCCTCGGCGACGTAGGCATTACGGCAGCGGTGGTTGCGGAATTCCAGAAAGCGATCGAAAGCGATCCGAGCTTTTGTCCAGCTCATTACCATCTGGCTCTGGCCTACGATCGAACCGGTCGCACCGCGGAAGCGATCGAGGAGTATCAGCAAGCCCTGCGTTTCAAGCCTGACCTGGTCGAAGCCCGCTACGCGCTCAGTGCCGCGTGCTGGAAGATGGGAGACCTGGACGGAGCAATCAGCTTGCTGCAAGAGATTGTGGCAGCGAAGCCGCAATTCTGGGAGGCGCGGTACAACTTGGGGCTCGAGCTCTGGCAACGCTATCGCCAGCCGGAAAAGCTCCCGCACAAGACCGACCTCGACGAGGCGATCCTCCAACTGCGCGCAGCCGTCCAACAGCAGCCTGAGCAGCCCAAGATCTATCTGGCGCTTGGTCAGGTCCTGGCCGAAACGCAAGATCCCTCCGGAGCTCTCCAAATCCTCCGCAAAGCTGCCGACCTTGCTCCCCGCGACCCTGCGTACTGTTACAGTCTTGGGCAGGCCCTGCGCATGAAGGGTGACCTCGAGGCGGCAGAAGCCGAGCTGCGCAAAGCCCTCCAGCTTGATCCCCAGCAGGTGCCGGCCCGGCGGTCGCTGGGGCTTGTGCTGCGGCAAAAGGGAGACTTACAAGCGGCTGCTGTCGAACTGCGACTCGCGGCCAGCCAACAACCCGAGAACGCCGAGGTTCGGCACAATCTCGGCGCGGTTCTGCTCGGTCTGAATGACCTCCGCGGCGCCATCGATGAACTCCGCCAAGCCGTGCGGCTGGATCCGTACTCCTCCGAAGCCCGTCTGACGCTCGCCCGGGCGCTGCAGAGAGCCGGGGAGGACGGACCTGCTCAGAAGGAACGGGAAGAGGCGCAGAGGATCGATGCGCTGCACCGGGCGCGCGGCCGCGCCGTGGTCCTGCTGCAGGCTGCCGCCGATCACCTGCAGGCGGGCGACACGGCCAAGGCGCTCGCAGAACTCCGTGAAGCAACCACCCTAAGCCCGGATTTCGCCGAAGCGCATTGGCAACTTGCGGCAGCTCTCGGGCAGTCTTCCGGAGACTTGGCGGAAATCATCAAGGAACTTCACACCGTCTTTGAGCTGAATCCTGACTATGCGCGGGCGCATTTTCAGTTGGGCCTCGCCCGCCAAAAACAAGGTCTGACAGGACTGGCGAAGGCTGAATTCAGCCGTGCGTTGGAACTGGCCCCGAGTCTCTGCGAGGCGCGTCGCGCTCTGGCCGAAATGGCCGCGGCAGAGCGTGATTGGCCAAAGGTCATCGCAGAGTATCAGAAGTACCTCGCCTGGAGACCGAACGACGACGCAGTGCAAAAAGCGCTCTCTGCGGCGCAGGAGAACCTGAAGCGGCAGCAATCCCGCAATTCCCACCTCATTGACGAGCCCGCCCACTAACGGGGATCTGTGTCAAAACTGGTTGATGGGACCTGTAGACACGGAAGGTGGGGCTTGATCCAAGCATTTCGTCAAGTGGAAGGGGGGTTGGGCAGAGTGGCGTGCGCCCGCGGCCATTTGGCACAATCCTGGGACAGCTTTCTACCAACTGCCGCGTTCGCCGACAGTATCGATGACTCGGAAGAGCCGCTCCGCGCCGTTCAGCCAGTTCGTCTGGATGCCACGTTCTGCTCGGTCGCAGTCCCCTTGCTCGAGCGCTTGGATAATTACCGCGTGTTCGTCCGCGGTTAGACCAAGTTTCTCTACAATCACACTGGCATACAGCCGCCAATACCTCTCGGCCTGGGGTTTGACGGCCCTGAGCAGTCTGCGCAAGCGAGGTCCTGCGCTGGCATCCACCACGGTTTGATGAAAACTCAGGTCGAGGTTGAAAATGAGGTTGGGATCCTCTCGCCCTGCCAGACCCAACTCCCGGAGTCCTTCATTGAGTTCTCGCAGCTTCTGGATGACGACGGACCGTGCTGCCAGATCGAGCTGCGCGGTTTTCCGTGCCGCCAAGCCTTCCAGATGGCCGATGATCGCATAGAGCTCCCCCGCGTCTTCCTTGGTAAGGGGAGCCACGGTCAGGCGTTCCTTAGTGCGATCCCCGGAGGCTGAAATAACGAATCCCTCCCGTTGGAGCATATGAAGGGCGCCCCGCACGGGCGTGCGGCTTACCCCGAGGTGTTCCGCCAGTTCCGCTTCGACAACTCGGCTGCCCGGCGCGAGTCGTCCGTGCACGATCATGTCACGAATCTGCCGGTATGACTTCCTCAGGTTGCTAACACGTTCCGTGCGCCCCGAGCGCTGATCTCCCTGCGCCTGCCCGTTGACGGAGGTTGAAAGGGTTCCCGTCTCGGCCATCCAATTCTCAGAGTCAGTCTTCATAGGATAACCCCGTGCTTCCGGTGTCTTCCGCGGGTATCGAGAAACCCGAGCCTGCCACCAGCCTCAGTTCAGCGTGTATGGGAACGCTGTGATCCGCAGTTTGGTGGAACCGTAAGGAACAAGGGAGATCGTCTCCACCGGTTGTTTGCTTTTTACGGGGCTTATGGGCAAAGGTCCCGCGGAATCATCCACGATTTGCCATTCCGGCAGCCGTCGCGCTTTCACCTTAATCTCCAGGGGAGCGCCCTCGGCACTGAAGGGTTGATCGCCAAGAGGAGTCTCCGTGACCTCGAAGGATTTTGCCAGGTTGTCCTTGTCGATGGCCAGCGCGTAGTTCCACGGGGTAGTGGGATAGATTTCCCAATCGGATGCCGGTCCCGTCTGCTTGATCTTGTGCCAGCTCTCCCCCATCTTGAGCGAGAACACCAAAGGCCCGCGTTCCACGGCAATCGAGTTGTTGTACCAATTGGAATTGACGACCCGCATGGGGAAGCGCAGTTCGACTCCGTCACCGCTCTTCCATTCGCGCTCCACGCGGAAAAACTCGCCGGCTCTCACGCCCTCGAGCGTCGTGCCATTGACTGCCACTGCGGCGCCGGCCGCCCACGCAGGAATTCTCAGGACGAGAGGGAACTTGACGGGCTGGCCAGGATTCACGGAAAGGGTTACGGTTTCCCGGAAGGGGTAGTCCGTCTTTTCCTGGATGGTGACGGGCGTTCCTTCCGCGACCAAGGTGGACACTTCGCTGGGGCCATACACGACCGCCGCGAGGCCGTGATCTGGGGTGCCCATCCACAGGTTGGCCACGAACTTGGGCCATCCTTGATGCATGTTGGCAGTGCAGCAGCCGAAATTGGGTTCCAGGCCATAAAGGTTCGAGTCGGGACCGTTGGTCGTCCAGCGGTGGTTCGCAAAGCTGCACAGGACTTGGTTCGCCTGCTGATCGTACTGGTGGGCCCACATGTCGGCGGTCAGAGTTCCGGGCAGGGCGTTATAGGCGATCCTTTCCAGGCGATCTCCCAAAGCGGAATCTCCGAAAATGGAAATGTCCGTCTCCAGGGAGAACATGGCTTCCACGACCGCGCAGAGCTCCGTTCCTTGCGAGGGGTCGCGCCCGGCGTAGTGCTCGTCCGCTCCAAACAACCCGAAGGGTTGCCCGTGAAATTGGTCGAGATCCTTCAACATCTGGTACAGACTTTCCCGATCCTTCTGCGCTCCGGTAATCAGCCACCACACGGGGGCAGCCTTCATGGCCATGGCATTGTTCACGCCGTGGGTGGAGAGGTTGGCTTGCGAATTGTCAATCTTCCCTTGGAAGCGGAAGTCAGCGAACTGCGCCTCCCAATCGTGCCCTTGAGCGTGCATTCGGCGAGCTAGCTCCAGCAGGCTCTTGTCCCCGGTGCGGTTATAGAGCCATAGAATGCTCAGCACCTCGTCGTGCCACCGAAAGATCGCCCACTCCTTGAGCGGCCTCGCATCCAGTTGTTGGGCCTGGTAAGCAAAGTACTTTTGCATAAGGGGAATCACGCGCGGATCGCCTGTGGCCTCCTGATACTGCATGAGCACCTTCAACATGACGTAGTTCGGCCACCAGTCCGTGTTCCGGGTGGGGCCGATCCAGCCATTGGGTTGCGGGTGTTCGAGTGTCCAGTCCACCCACTTCTTCGCCTTGGCGATGAGCCTCTCGTCACCGGTCAAATACGCCAGGGGCACGAGCCCATCCAGGAAATAGGGCCCTCGCTCCCAGCTCTCTCCCGTGCCGCCCAGCCAGCCGCTGTTTGGGCCGACGTCGGGCCAGAATTCGTCGAGGTGACCGCTCAGGCCATTGGCCTGGATGCGCAACTGTCGCAGCAACCAACCCGTGGGCTTGACTGAGGTAAGCGGCAGCAGGTTGAAGGCGTTCGGTTGGAGCGGGGCCCGGTTCGGCGTCGCACCGGAGGGTTGTGCAGCAAGGCCCTGTGGGGCGCTCATGCTTAAAGCCAACCACACCAGGAAGGCCAGCTTGAGAGACGTTCGCTTCACAATTGCCAGGGTATGCATCATCTGTTGAAAGTCCTTTCTCTAGTGGCCCTGCCAGGATCGGCCGCGGGAATGGTTGCCGGCGTGACTTGGCAGGCGGCATGGGAGACGTGAGAACCTGCGGGGCGGATAAATGCCTGTGGCAGGCAGTGTCTTTCGACCAGAATCGTCATCAAACTGAAGATCACGACCATGGGCCCGACTCTGCAGCAACCGATAAGGTTAGCACCAAACGCCTTTAGTGCAAAACTTCTCCTTCGGTTTCCTTCAGAAACAACGTGAAGATTACGGCGCCCACCAGGAAGGTCGATATGAATGACACCGTTAAGGAAAAGCTGGTATTCCTGGCCAGCAAGAACCCTATCACCAGCGGGGCCAGGGAGTTCGATATCCGTTGCACGGTTAATCCCACACTGTAACCCACACCCCGAACGTCGGTGGGATACAGTTCCCCCATCCACGTATCCCAAACTCCCCACGCGCCCTGATTGAAGAAATAAAGTCCAAAGCTCCAGAGGTACATCTGCCCCAAGGTCATGGATTGTGCGAACGCAAACCCGAAGATGGCCGCGAGGCTGATGAAAATGACCATGATCTTCTTGCGGCCGTAGCGGGCCGTCAGCCACGACGCGGTCATGTAGCCGGGGAACATGACCAACGCCGTGAGCGCAATGAACTCGTCTCCCTGGGGAGTGGACAGGCCTTTCTTGCTCAAGAGGATGGGCATCCAGGAGGCCAACGCCCAGTAGCCCCAGCAAAAGCAGAAGTTGACCACCGACTGAAACACCGTCACCGAGAGAAGCTTGCGATGAAACAACTCACGGAAGGAGCCCCGCTTGTATTGGTCCACCGTAAGTTCAATTCGGTCCAGGTCAAACGTCAACCGGCCTTGCGACAGCCGCCGCAGCGACTGCTTCGCGAGTTCCTGTTCCCCTTCACCCACTGCCCAGTAGGGGGATTCGGGAGCCGCCGCCCAAACTACGAATGCCCAAAGGCCAGCCAACGAACTTACCGCCAGGATCCAGTGCCAGCTTGTGGCCCGAAGAGCGTGCGTCACGCCAATAGCAATCAGCATCCCGATCGGCCAGCCGGAGGCCAGGTAAACCGTCGCGCGGCCGCGGCTCTTAACGGGGAGCAACTCCTCAAAATAGACGAAGGAAGAAACCAGGACTCCTGACAGTGCCACCCCGGAGACAAAGCGCGTCCACCACAGCATTCCATAGCTGAACGAAATTGAACTTACAAGGGACAGCACGCCGTAGGAAGCCAGGCTCGCCATCATCGATTTCTTGCGACCCACGTAGTCTGTGATCTTGCCCCATAATAAGCAGCCAGGTATCATCCCCAGAAAGATGGAACCAATCAGTGAGCCGAGTTTGGTAGGCGCGAGTTTGAAGTCCGCGGCAATCACGTCGCTGGCCATGATGATGATCATCATTTCCCAGGCTTCAATGACAAAGGAGAAGAAGATGGCGATGCCCGCTTTCCAGTGTTCCCGGGTCAGCGGCATCTCGGCAAATATCTCGCCAACCCCAACCTGCCTGGTTCCTGCGGAGGTCTGAAACGAAGTCATAGCGGACATGCTCGAATGGATAAATCGGTTGGGAAGCCACCTCGAGAGAGGTTTCGCCGCAGACCGACGAGCGTTTAGGTTCACCGTAAGGGCGACGTTTCAAGCGGGGATGAGGCCCCGCCCGCGGAGAATAAACGCTGGCTTCTTATTCTCCGCGCTGGATTCCCGCCCTATGGCAAGCTCAGGGCAAGCTCTTCGCGGGAATGACTGAGAAGTAGACCCGCCTGGGGAAATCAGCGCCCAGGGGTTTCCGCCCCCGACGTCAACCGACCTCCCTGCTTTTGCGATCCCTCCTCCTATTCATGGTCATTCCCGCGAAAGCGGGAATCCCCTCGGCCATACGGGGAGGGAGTAGCAATCGCAAACGGCCATCGCGGCGCCGGCGGGAGGCGGAAGCGTCGCGGCGGAACAGAATTCCCGCGCTTGCCGTCTAGTCTCCAGCCTTTGAGCTTTCCTGCCGCAGGCGCGCTCTCAACGCGAGGGTCGCAGGTTCATCCACTTCCCGTCTTTCGGGGTCAAGCACGACTCCGTAAACGCTCCCGGCCTCTTGAGCAGAGATCAAGCCGGCTTTACCGTCCTCGATCACGAGCGCCGGATCTCTTTCTAACGCGTCCCCCCAGCCTCCTCCCGCGCCTGTCCTTATGCTTACCACGTCGTTCTTTTGCAGCTTGCACGCCACGATTTTCCTTATGCGGTGCAGAGTTTTCTCTTCCCTCCGTACCAGGATGCAGTTGAGCGTGCCGGGGCTCCCCCCTTCCATGCTCCAGGGACGGACGACGGCCCGATTGATGTCGGTAGTCAGTTCCGCCGCACTATTCAGGATTCGGTAATCCTTGACAATACCGAAGCCGCCTCGATACTTGCCGTGGCCGACGCCGTCCTCCGTGTTGAACTCGTACCTGTCGACCAGCAGAGGATACCTGTTTTCCAGGATCTCAACACTCGAGGCGAAGGTTTCTCCGTCGGCAAAGCTCACCAGCCCACTCTCGCCGTCGCGGTCGTATCCGGCGCCCCAGCCACCCGGGTTGGGTTCGACCAAGGCGAACGGCTCGCCGGTCTTGTCGTTGACTCCGGCGAGGATCAACCCGACGACGCTCAAGAAATGACCGGCCGTAAGCCTGTCCTTAGCGTGGGGCGCCAGGGCCTTCCACACGAGATCGGCCGCATAGGTCAGCGCCTCCCAGTAAACAGAAACGGGAGCCGGCCTGACCGCGTTGAACACAGTCCCTTCCGGCGCGATGACCTTCAACCGGGAAACGAGGCCTTGATTGTAGCGGGCGTGGGGATCGATCAGGCACATGTATACGATTCTCACCGCCGCCACCGTCCCCGGATAAGTCGTATTGAGGGAGAAGGGAAGTTGCGCCGCATTGCCGCTGAAGTCGACCTTGAATTCGTGGTCGTTGATTTCGATCTCCGCATGCACCGGCAGTGGCTGATCGTCCTTTCCACCCTCGTCCAGGAAATCGTCGGCACGAAACCGGCCCTTGGGCAAGGATTGGAGACGGTTTCTGGCGATTTCCTCCCCGGTCGTAAGAATACTCTGCAACGCGGCAAAGTAGGTCTCGATCCCGTACTTGTCGATGATTTTCCCGACGCGTTTGGCGGCGACTCTGACCCCGGCCACTTGGGCTTCCAGGTCGCCGATGGACATGTCGGGGATGCGGGAATTGCTTTTGATGATTTCCAGGACATCCACGTTGGGTTTCCCCTCGCTGTAAATCTTGCAGGGTGGAATCTGCAACCCTTCCTGGAAAATCTCGGTTCGTCCCGGGCCCCAGCTCCCAAACGTCATTCCCCCGATGTCGTTCCAGTGACCCTTGCTGGCGGCGAAGGCTACGAGGGTGTCGCGATAGAATATGGGCATGACGATTGCGACGTCGTTCAGATGGGTCCCCGAAATGTAGGGGTCGTTGAGAATGATGGCGTCTCCCGGCCGCAATCCCTCTCTGCCGTATTTCCTCAGGACTCCCTTGACCGTAAAGTCAAGCACCCCTACGAACACGGGGCAAGACACGGCCTGTGCCGTGACATTTCCCTCCGGGTCCGTTAGCGCCGCGGAAAAGTCCAGAACGTCATAGATGATGGGGCTTTTTGCGGTTCGAGCTGTAACCGTGAACATCTCATCGCTGGCGGAAACCAGCGCGTTATGAATAATGTTGAGCGTGAAAGCGTCACCGCCGCTTGGCAAGGCCATTTTAGGTTCGCTCCAGGATAAGGTTTCCAGTTTCGTGGACGACTGCCGTGAACGAGCTGGGGATGACTATCGTGGTTGTGGGTTCCTCGATAATGGCGGGGCCGCGGAAGCGAGCCCCGGCCGGCAAGAGATCCCGGCGATACACCGCCGTGCGCACGCGGCCGGCGTTCCCCCAGAAGACCGTTCGATCCGCTCCCTGCAACTCTCGAGTACTTGGCGCCGCGGACTTGGTCGGCTCCGGCGCAGGTTTCCTTACGATCGCCACAGCGCCCACGCGCAGGTTCACCAATTCCACCGGGCTTTCGAGGCGGAATCCGTATTCCCTTTCGTGAAACTGATTGAAAGTGGACCCGATCGTGTGGACCTCTTCTTCGGTGAGTCGCCCCGTCCCGACTGGCACGGTGAGGGTATGTTCCTGGCCGTAGTAGCGGAGGTCGGCGGTTCTCTCTAACTGAACGCCCGAGGTGACTCCTTCCTGAGCGTACAAGGCCAGGATCTGCCGCTCTAAAGCTTCGTAGGCGCTATTCAGGCGGCTCCCCGTGTCTCGCGAATCCAGCCGCCTGACCAAAGTCTGCACCACAGTATGCTTGATATCGCTCATCAACAATCCCCACGCCGAGAAGTTTCCCGGTGGAATGGCGGGAATAACAATCTTGGGGATTTCCAGTTCTTCGGCGATGAAGGGAGCGATCATCGGACCGGACCCGCCGTAAGCCACCAACGCGAAATCCCGCGGATCGTAACCTCGCTGCACCGAGACAAGCCGCAGGAGTTGCGCGGCATTGTCGTTGGCGATTCGCAGGATGGCGAACGCCGCTTCCTCGAGAGAAATCCGGAAATGGTTCGCAATGGTGGAAACAACCTTCTCTGCCGCATCCCGATAGATCTTAAGGGCGCCTCCCAGGAAATAGTTCGGATTGAGGAACCCCGCCACAAGGTACGCATCCGTCAGCGTGGGCTGTGTCCCCCCCAATCCATAGCAGGCCGGTCCCGGGTCCGCAGCGGCATTCAGAGGACCCACTCGCAGGCTGCCCACCTCGTCGAGCCACGCGATGCTTCCGCCGCCGATCCCGATCTCATTGATGTCCACCACGGGAACCTTGATGGGATAACCCGGCCGGTATTCCGTTCTCTCCACGGCATAGTCGGGCGTAAACCTCATCTGCAGGTCCTCGACGAGACTGGCTTTCGTAGTGGTGCTTCCGCCGTCGAGGGCCAGGATGTTCCTTGTTCCGAGACGCTCGGCAACCGCGAGCGCTCCCACCACGCCCGCCACCGGTCCGGATTCCACCGTTTCAATGGGCCGCTGGGCAGCATAATCGAAAGAGGCGACTCCACCGCCGGAAAGCATCATGTAAAGGGTGGCGTTCATCCCCAGCTCGTGAAAATCGCGCGAGAGGTTGCGCAGGTATTTGGCAACCAAGGGCCGCACGTAAGCATTCAAAACGCAGGTGTTGGTCCGCTCGTATTCCCTCCATTCCCGGGAGATATCACTCGAGATGGACACAAAGGGAGTCCCTTCGGACCTCTGTCCCGAGCAGAGTCCGTTGATGATCTCTGCTGCCCGGGCTTCGTTGGCGGGATTGCTATAGCTGTTGATAAAGCAAATGGCGATGCCCTCCACCTGCTCCTTGAGCAAGGTGCGGTACACATTCAACAGCTCTTCTTGATTGATCGGTTGAAGAACCCGGCCGTCCGCCGAGGTGCGCTCGGTGACTTCCAGCCTTCTGGTCCGGGGAACGAACGGCTCCGGCTTCAAATATCGAAGGTTGAAAACATCCCGGCGATTCGACCTCTGCAGAGCGAGGATGTCGCGGAAGCCTTGGGTGGTGATCAGTCCGACTTTGACGCCCTTTCTCTGGAGAATGGTGTTGATGACCAGCGTTTGACCGTGAAGGAGTTGGCCAACCTTGGCGGGATCGATTCCGCTCAGCTTGAAGACCTCTTTGACGCATCGGCCCAGATCATCCGGTGTGGTTCGGGTCTTGGACCAGGACATTTGCCCGGTTTCCTCGTCCACGGCGAGGAGGTCTGCAAACCCCCCACCGATGTCAATCGCGACTCTCAGTGACATTTCAGCTCCTTACCCCACACGAAGTATGGAAACGATTACCCTCACTGTCACCCTGAGCCCGTTCTGTGGACGAAGGGTCTGCAGGGGGTTTGGATGCAGGACAGAACTGCAGATGCTTCGTCGTCCCGCAAGCCGGGACTCCTGACAATGACGGCCATCGGGAGTCTTTCGGCACCCTGCTGGAAAAGCATCTGGAGACAGGACGAGGCTTTGGAGTCTTTGTGACAACGCTGCTGGAGCGCCGCCCACCCGCTTTCACAAAGGCTCTCTAGCCCCGCCGAAGAAGGGAAGGGTAAGGAGTGCAGATTCTTTTTCGCCGCTCTTGGCGGCGGGGCCCCCGACGATGCGGGATACATTTCACCCCGCTCTTCCTTTCCCCCGAAGAACTGTCTCCCAACAAGCTGCTAGACCCGAAGTACGGGGGACGTTTCAAAGGCTTTCTGCTCAGTGCGAGCGATGATTTCGTTCTGCAGCGCTTCGGTCAAATCGCAGAAGTAATCACTGTAGCCGGCCACCCGCACGATGAGGTCGCGATATTTCTCCGGATTGGCCTGGGCGGCTCGCAAGGTCTCCGCCGTAATGACGTTGAATTGAATGTGGTGGCCGTCCAGCTTGAAGTACGACCGGACCAAGTGGGCAAGGCTATCGAGGCCTTGCTCATCTTCCAGCAGCTTGGGTGTGAACTTCTGGTTCAGCAACGTTCCCCCGGTGCGGGCATGGTCCATCTTGGCGGCTGACTTCAGTACCGCCGTCGGCCCACTCCGATCCGCTCCTTGCACGGGGGAGATTCCTTCGGAAACCGGTTCCCAGGCTCGGCGGCCGTCGGGTGTGGCTCCCGTTACCGAGCCAAAGTAGACGTGGCATGTCGTGGAAAGGAAGTTGACCCGGTACAACCCACCCTTGGTGTTCTTGCGTCCGTTCACTTCGTCGTAAAAGGCATTGAACACATCCACGTAAGCCTGGTCGGCGTAATCGTCATCATTGCCAAATCTAGGAGTCTTGTTCCACAACATCTGGCGGGTTCTTTCGTGGCCCTGGAAGTTCGAGGCCAGAGTGGCGAGCAGTTCCTGCATCGAAATGGTCTTCTGCTCGAAGACGTGATAGCGGAGGGCGGTGAGGCTGTCAGCACAACTCGCCGGACCGACCCCCATGATGTAGGTGGTGTTGTAGCGCGGACCGGCGTTGTTGTAATCCCGGCCCTTCGCAATGCAGTCGTCGACGAGCAGAGAAAGGAAAGGCGCGGGCATGTACTCGGCATAGAGCCGTTCAATAATGTTGTTTCCCGGTTGGGTGGTGTGCGCGGAATGTCCACGAATTCCTCCGACTACGGCTGATAGACAGCGCTATTGCTCATATAGATGAAAGGGCAAGGAGCGGGCCGGTG
>JAIQEZ010000185.1 GCA_020073545.1 Terriglobia bacterium
GTGTAGGTGAATAACCCACGGCGGATTCCATGAGCGACGCCAGGCCTGGATCGGAGGACAAGCGCTCCTGCACGAAACTGCGCAGCGCCTGGAAGTCTTCAGGATTGGCGCCCGCCGGCATGCGGCTCTCTGCCAGCACGGTGCGCGCCTGGTGATAGACCTCGCTCGCAACGTACTCACTCTTGCCTTGGACTTCCCGCAGGGCTTGGCGCGTAAGGTTCGAGATGTGGACCGTGGAGGTGGCGACGACCACCAGGAGGACCAGCAGGGTGATCAGCGCGGTGAGCTTAGCTTTGAGGCTCAGCGTCATACTCTTTCAACTTGTTGTGAAGGGTCTTTAAACTGATACCCAGCAGTTCGGCAGCGCGAGTCTTGTTGTTCTGCGTGAACGCCAGAGTCTCGAAAATCAGGCGACGTTCAGCCTCTTCCACGGTCATTCCCGGCCTTAACCGAAGGCCATCACCCGCACCCGCGACCGCGGACCGGCCGAAGTCTGGACCCAGGTTATCTTTCCCAAGGATCTGCTCGGAGCAGGTGACCACCGCTCGTTCCAGGGTGTTGCGAAGCTCGCGGACGTTTCCCGGCCACGTATACCTGCGGAACGCCTCGAGCACCTCGGAGGAGACGCTCTTTACGGCGCGGTCATGTTTGCGGTTGAGGTCCTCGAGAAGGGAAGCTACCAGGTCGGGAAGGTCGTCCAAATGCTCCCGCAAGGGCGGCATGGGCATGTGCACAACGTTGAGGCGGAAATACAAGTCGTTACGCAGTTGCCCTTGGGCGACGGCTTCCTCGGGGACCTTGTTCGTGGCAGCCAAAACGCGCACGTCCACGGAGATTTCCGACTTGCTCCCCAGGCGGCGGACCTTCGAATCTTCGAGAACGCGCAGGAGTTTGGCTTGAGTTCCGGGCGGCATCTCGCCAATTTCGTCGAGGAGCAAGGTGCCGCCGTCGGCCAGTTCAAAACAGCCCACGCGCCGTTCCACCGCGCCCGTGAACGAGCCTCTCTCATGCCCGAAGATTTCGCTTTCCATGAGGGATTCGGGAATCGCCGCACAGTTCAAGGCGACAAAGGGTTTGGCACGGCGAGGGCTGAGCTCGTGGATGGTCCGCGCGGCAAGTTCCTTGCCCGTACCGCTTTCCCCGGTAATCAGGACGGAGGCGCGAGAGGGAGCCACCATCCCGATCAGGCGCATCACTTCCTGCATCTTGGCGGAGCGTCCCACCAGGCTTCCCAGCACGCCCAGGTCCTGCAGACGGCGATGTGCGACCTCCAACTGCCGTTCGCTTTCGTGACGCTCCAGGCAGTTGCGCAGCTCCACCTGCAGCCGTTTGGGATCAAGGGGCTTTTCCAGGAAGTTGTCCGCACCCAGCTTGGTGGCTTCGACGGCTGCCTCAATGGTTCCCTGACCCGTCAGCATGATGAAGTGTAGGCCCGGGTGGACGTCCTGAAGTTGTCGCAGCAGTTCCATGCCGCCCATCTGAGGCATGCGAAGATCCGAAATGACCACCACGGGATTAAAGGCTGCAACTTTCTCCAGGGCCTCGGTGCCGTCAGCGGCCGTATCGGTTTCGTAACCCCAAGCGTTCAGCAGGTCGGATAAACCTTGCCGCTCGTGGGTGTCGTCCTCGACGACCAGAACCTTCCCCTGTTTCGTCACAAAACCATCCTCCAGTCTCAAGGTATATTACACCGCTTCGGAGATCTTGTGATGGTAGCTTGCCCCACGGGCATTGCCCAGGCAGTTATATTTTTTGACTTTGCTTGGCAGGACCTGTATACTGCTGCGTAACTAGGCGTGCCCCTCGCTTTTGGTGGAGGCCCCCCTCGTTGGCGGCCTTCAGCACACTGCCATGAGAGGAAACGTGTTGTTCGTCGATGGTGATCTATCATCACAGGACCAGTGTGTTCCCGTCTTGAGAGATTTCGGATGTGAGGTCAGCGCTGCAAACTCCGGCGCCGACGCCTTGGCGCTGCTCGGAGGCAGGAAGTTCGACACCGTCCTGATTGATCTCAGGCTGGCCAGCGTCGCTGGAGGCAGTTTGTTGGCCACGATCGAGCGCCAGCACCCTGGGATCGACGTGATCCTCATGGTGGACGAGGGTGGTAATGCACCGGTGGATCAGCCCTTGCGGTTGAGTGGATATCCGCTCCTCACCAAACCGCTGAAGATCCAGGATCTGCAGCGCGCGTTCGATGCTGCGAGCGAAAGGGAGACGCGGCCGATGGCGCGACAAACCCTCCCTGGGGCAGTGGCGGCCCTGCCGGGGTTCGCGGGCCTGATCGGGCACTCGGAAAGGATGCGGAGGGTCTATCGGCTGATTTCCAAGGTGGCCTTGCAGCGGCATCCGGTTCTGATCGCAGGCGAAAGCGGCACGGGCAAGGAATTGGTGGCGCGAGCCCTCCACGCGCAAGGTCCCTGGCGAGATCAACCTTTCGTCCCCGTGGATTGTGGGGCACTGCCGCCCACTCTTATCGAAAGCGAGTTGTTCGGGCACGTCAAAGGAGCTTTCACGGGGGCCACTCAGTCGCGGCGAGGCCTCCTGGCCACGGCGGGCACCGGGACAGTCTTCTTGGATGAAGTCGGCGAGTTGCCCATCGAGCTGCAATCCCGGCTCTTGCGCGCCCTGCAGGAGCATGAAATCAGACCGCTGGGTAGCAACGAGCGCCTACGGCTCGAGGCGCGGATTGTCGCCGCAACGAATCAAGACCTGGACATAGCCATGAAGCGCGGCGCTTTTCGCAAAGACTTGTTCTTCCGCCTCAATGTGGTTTCCATCAAGTTGCCCCCACTTCGCGAGCGGAAAGAAGATATCCCGGCACTGGTTCGTCACTTCCTGGAGAGTTTTGGGACCGAGAAATCAGTGAAGCACATTTCCGACGAAGTGATGGGACGTCTGATGAGCTATGACTGGCCCGGCAACGTCCGCGAATTGGAAAACTGCATCCAGCGCGCGGTCTCGCTGGGTTCAGGGACCTTCATCCAAATGCAGGACCTGCCGTCCGGTTTGCTTTACCACCTCGGCCGCACGCCGTCTTCCCGGCAAGAACTGAACACCCTGCAAGCCCTCGAACAGCAGGCCATTCGGCAAGCGCTCCAGGCCACGGGCGGAGACCGCGTGCGCGCCGCAAAACTCCTGGGCATTGGCAAGACGACGATCTACCGGAAACTCAAAGAGTACGGGATGGAAGATGTCGCCGGCCCCCTCCCCGACGCGTAGCCGCTGGCGACCCAGTGCCTCCCACCTGTCGTTTGCGGTTTGACAACGGTACATCTGCAACTTAATGGAGTATGTGATGGGGGGCCAGACCAGGCTGGGCGTTCTCGCCTTGCTCACTGCCCGGATTGAGAAGATGAGGGCCGAGCGGCAGGAGCCGGCGGGAAGGACGGGCAAGCCCGCGCCGGGGCCGAGTTACGGTCCAGAAGCCGCGCTCCGGGCCGTTCGATCTGTTGGGTGATCTCTTCCAGGACTTCGCGCAGGGCCCGCTGTTGCCGGGCTTGCAGGGACTGCCGCTTGACGCGGATTTCGCCCCGCAGGCTGAGCGCCTGGCGCAGAGCGCCCCAGGCTTCCCACCGGCCAACGAGCGTGGACGCCAGTAGTTTCCCGAGCAGGGCAAACCCCTGCGCGGCGAATTCGCCCCGCGAATCCAGATGCAGCCAGTGGCCCAGCAAGCGGTTGCGCTCATAGATGGTGCGCACGTAGCGGCGCCGAAATCCCGGGCTGATGGTGGACGAAAACTGATGCCACACGGCACTGCGGGGTTCGTAATGCAGCTCGTAACCTTGCTTCCAGGCGCGCAGCGAGAGCTCCACGTCCTCCCAGCCGAAGGGCGCCAGCAGGTCGTCGAAGCCACCCAGGGCCAGGAACTTCTCGCGGTCGAAGAGCGAAGACCCTCCGCTGGTAAACGACGTGAGCCAGGGCGTCCCGCCCGTTTCCAAGGCCTCCGCCACAAAATACCGCCGGTGAATCTCCAGGAAGCCGCGGCGAAATCTCCCCAACTGTCCCGCGCCGCTCAGAACGCCCGTCTGGTAATCGTAAACCTGGCCGGCCACGGCGAAGACCCGTGGGGAATTGAAGTGCGCGGCCAGGGGAGGCAGGGTGGCGGGTTCGAGTGCGACGTCGTTGTTGAGCAGATAGACCAAGGTGTAGCTTGCGGCGCGGATCCCCCGGTTGGCGGTCGGTCCAAACCCCCGGCGCTGGGCGCTTGATTCGCACCGCAGGCGGGGAAAGTTCCGGGCGAGCCAGGCAGGCGTGCCGTCCTCACTCGCGTCATCCGCGACGAGGATTTCCGTGCGCTGCCGGCAGGTGGCTTCGTACGCCGCCGCCGCGCCCAGGACACTGGGCAGGAACCTCTCGAGCAGCGCACGGCCATTCCAGCTTGGAATGATGATGCTGAGCCCGGGCTGTGGTGTTTCGCTTGGACTCATGAGGGTGGCGTCACCGGGCGCTCCGCGCAGACCTGCATCGAAGAGCCGCCACCCCAGTGCGTGCTGACCCATTCCCAGGGATGCAGCAGCGGCTTCAGCAGATAGTAACGCAGGCGCCCACTGCTCGGCCCGTGAAGACGCGTCAGGCGGCGCAGCAGACTGTGCTTGAGCGCGTGATAGTGTTGCGTGCCGAGGGAGGCTTCGACGACGCGCACTTTGAAGCCCGAAGCTTCCAGGAGGCGCGTGAGGGTGGCGGGCGTGAAGTGATAAAGGTGATAGGGCAGCGCGAGCTCGTACCAGTCCTCGCCAAAACGCCGCGCCGTGTAGCCGGCGAAATTCGGCAGGCGCAGCAGCAGCAACCCCCCCGCTCGCAGAAGACAAAACGCCTGGCGGAGCGCGGCGACCGGGTCGGGCAGATGCTCGAGCACGTCCCAGAAAGTAATCACATCAAAATGCCCGGCGGGAAATTCCGCTGCCGTCAATTCTCCCTTCACGATGTGGTCCGCACCCAGGCGGGTGATCGCTTCCTGGTAAGCGGCGGGCATGGCTTCCAGGCCATAGCGGTCCCAGCGCCGTGGATCGAGCGCCAGCAGGAAGAGGCCCAGACCGCAGCCGACGTCGAGAAGCCGACCTTCGCGCCGGAAGCGCTCCAGGAAAGCCGTGCGCGGCCGCTGGTCGCGGCGCACCCAGGCAAGGTCGTCGGCGCTGGCGCGGCCCCAGTACTCAGCCTGATAATAGGCCTCCAGCTCGCTCTTCGGCAGGCGCGGCGTGGTGGCCACCAATCCGCACCCGTCGCAACGCAGCAATTTGAAGGTTCGCGGCGAGGCCGTCCTCTCGAGGGTCGTCTCGAGCACGGCCTCATGGAGCGGCTTCTTGCAGAAGACGCAGGACTCTTCACTCACCAGGCTCATCTTCGGTGAAACAGTCGGCGGAGTCAACCGGGTGGATTCTCCGGTAGTGGGTCAATTTCGATTTGCAGGACGTTTGGCAATCTTTGTGCGCCGATTGGTAGTGTCCTAACGTGGGCCTTGGCTTTACTAGGTGTACTTATCATGTACGGTTATGCGCTGAAGCGAAGAATCGGTACCGCGATAGTGGTAAACAACGAAGGTTTCGTGCTGCTCTCTTCCCGTGACGAGATCGCCGTACCTGACGGTGACGCAGAAGGCCCCAGTTTTTGTAGCAGCTGCGAATATGTCCCTCATGCTGACTTCTTCCAAAGGTCTGGATTCTCCGCTTGCGAGGAAAGTGTTAACATTATTAAACCTGCTATTTTCAAGACGTTCCGCAGAGAATTCAGTGCCCTCAACGAGAGGGCCAAATCTGACTTCATAATTGAAAATGTGGGCCGGTGTCCTACCCAGATTGATGATCCTCAGACGATACACGTGATGTTTGCCGCGGATAATTTCTTCCATAGTCAACAGAGTCCCATTCTCACTATGCCATTGTTTGTCTTCGTCCCTGTAACAAACCAGAAGAAGTTCAGCTACGACCCGCGCACGCTCGCTATTTATAAAAGCTTGGGCGTTGAGGTAGGCGGCTCTGGCGGCAGTTCGAGCATGTTCAGTTTGGGTTCCAAGAAACTTCAAAGTCCTGATGGCAATGCAAGCAGCAACAGCACCGATGACAGCGAGCGCCAGGGTGCCAAAAGCCATAACCAAGTTGGAGATTCTGGACCACCAGTCAGTTTTGGCATCATTGCCGTATATGCATTTTTTTCCTTTTTCGCTGGTTGGGGTTTGGAGTGGTATGTCCTCTTGAGATTTAGAGGCCACCCCTATTGGAGGTTTAGTCTGTTTATTTTGGCCATTGTCATAATGTCCAGCGGGCTTGGTAGCCTGCTTTTGTATGGATGGCTTGACCTGCCCCCCGAAAACTGTACCAGTGTAAAAGAGAGTGCTCCCAGGGTATAAAAGCCCGAAGGAGGACAGGAGATGAGGCAGAGCCGTTTCACGGAGGAGCAGATTATTGGGGTTTTGAAGCAGGCCGAAGCCGGGATGAAGACGGCGGAGATTTGCCGGCAGCAGGGGATCAGCAGCGCGACGTATT
>JAIQEZ010000038.1 GCA_020073545.1 Terriglobia bacterium
TTACTCACCTGCCCGGGGAAAAGAAGAGAAAAGCCAAACCTCTACCCGCCGTGTAGGGGGGCGCTATTGCAGCCGATGGACCTGCTTGGCCTGCACCACCAGTGTGCCTGCCGGGATGGAAACGCCATTGATCGTGCTGGCTTGCGGCTCAAAGAAGGGCATGCCTTTGACGAGCAAGGAGTCCTGCGGCGTCAGGCCGCCCAACCCGGTCACGTTCACGAAGGTCGTCTGGTTGCTGGTCAGGACGTAGATCGGCGCTCCCTGCAGAAGTGTGCAGCAGGGATTGAGAACGAAGGCCCCCGTAAGGTCGTCTGACCCGATCTGCACGACCGAACCCAAGGTCCCCTGCAGCGACTGTAACTTAAGGAAGATGGCCGTGGGCGCTATGGTGCCCGGCAGCTTCGGATTCGATCCCGTCGTCGCCACGGGCTTGGTGTACGCCCCGTGTACGACCACTTCCTGGCCCACGGCCAGATTCGTCGGTCCAAAGGCGAGGTTTGCAGAGTTCGGTCCCAGAGCTGAAACCTGAAAGGTCGGATTGGAGGAAAGGTTGACCTGGAAAATGGAGTCCAAGGTGATATTGAAAAAGTCCTGCGGCTCTGCGTCCCGCACCCACAAGTCGAACTGCGTTGGATTCCCCACCTGATCCGTCGTGATCGAAACGATCGGGCCGATAAAGGCCGTACTGGGAGTTATAGAGGACGTCCTAGGATAGGGGTTCTCGACCGCCTGGATTTCGACCGTCTTCGCCCCCAGGTTGCCCTGGCTGTCCACCGTGGCGTCCACTTCCACGTAACTATTCGTCACGAGGTGGGGAAGATCGACGAAACCGACCTTGTTGGTATCCGCAGTCAAATTCACACTTACTGCCGGGGCACCGGACGTGGAAGGAGAAAGGAGCTGCATCAGGAAACTTCCCGTGTAGATGGGATTGCTGGTGGTGTTCGCGGGCGAGACGGTTCTCACAAACCCCGACAGGTCGTCCAACTCGCCGAATCCATTCGCGCCACTTGCGGTCAATTGTGCGGCGCTTATTACGGGTGAGACGCTGCCGGTGAGCTGTCCCGTTGAATTCGCCTGGAGCATGCGCAGGACGTCAAAATCCAGGCGCAGGACATTCGCTTGCCCTGCGGTGATCACCAGGGGAGGATTAAGGGTTACCGTGGGCCTGGTCTCGGTCAGGGCGCTGGTGAGGAACTTTATGGGTGGGTTCAGGCTCGGCTCGTAAGTCGCTACCTGCGCCAGTTGAAGAGCGAAATTCGCCTGCTTGTAGCTTCCTTCAGGGACACTGAACACATAAAGGATGGTGGTGAAATCCCGGAGCTGTTGCAGATTAAGCCGAATCGAAGGGGCAAAGGAAACCGTGCTCCCAATATATCCCACGTTTGAGCCCCCCGCGACCGGCGTCAGACTCAACCCCGTGATGGTGACGGTCGAGGAAATCGCATCGCAAATTGGTGCGTCCTCTACAAAGGTGATCAAGCTCCCCTGGGCGGGGACAGGTGTCGTGGGCTTGGAGGAACCACAGCTGGTCAGAAATCCGGCGACAAGTGCCATTGCGAAAATCTTCGCCAGGGTACGTTTGGGCATCCGTCTCAAGGGTCTCCTTCTGTTCACGTCTGGAATAGGCACTCGGTTGCGGCTGCAGGGGGATTCAGGCCCCCACCCAGGTTGCCGTGGGGGTTGTTCGCCAAAGACCCGCGCCTCTTCCTCAGATGATGTCAGCCCGCAATGGGGTTATCCGCACGCTGGGGCCGCCGGCCCCTCGGGCCAAGCTTCCGATAAATACAGTGAATTGACCGCAGAAGGCAAGAAGTATTCCAGCGAGAAGACTTCCGGCAAAGCCGCCGCCGGACGTTGCACCGTCCCTCACCGGCCCCGCGGCTCGCGCCCCTCCCCACACTGGCCTCGCGAAGCTCCAGTGGGGAATTTCGCCACGGGTGAGACACTCATTTCTGCTCGACCTTGCGGCGGCGGATGAAGGCCGGAACCTCCAGGTCGTCCTCCTGGATCCCCGCGTTCAGGGTGGCGGGTTGCGCCTCGACCGGCAGCTTCTCTTTCCTCGCCAGGACGGTCTTTACGCTCTGTTGGGCGGTGCGCAACGCGGGAGAAAATGCGGGGAGCGGCTTCACACCCATTTTCTCGGATTTGATGCCGGTGGCAATCACCGTCACCTTGACGGCATCTCCCATCGACTCGTCATGGACGGCGCCGAAAATAATGTTGGCGTTGTCCGCGGCGGCCTTTTGCACGATGGTCGAAGCCTCGTGCACCTCATAGAGCGTCAGCTTGCTCGAGCCGGTAATGTTGAGCAAGATGCCCTGGGCTCCGTTGATGCTCGCATCTTCGAGCAAAGGGCTGGCGATGGCGCGGTTGGTGGCTTCCACGGCGCGGTTCTCTCCTCTGGCCACCGCCGTGCCCATCACTGCATAGCCCATGCCTTCCATGATGGTTTTGATGTCCGCAAAATCGCGATTGATGATCCCCGTAATGGTAATGATATCGGAGATTCCCTGCACCCCCTGCCGCAGGATGTCGTCCGCGATGCGGAATGCCTCGAAGAAGCTCGTCCCCTTGTCGACGTACTGCATGAGACGTTCGTTGGGAATGCAGATGAGCGTATCCACGGCCTGGCTCAATTCTGCCAGGCCCTGCTCCGCCTGCACCATGCGGCGCTTGCCTTCGAAGGCGAAGGGCTTGGTGACCACGGCCACCGTCAGTGCGCCGAGTTCGCGCGCCAGGCTGGCCACGATGGGTGCGCCACCCGTCCCCGTCCCGCCGCCCAGGCCCGCGGTGACAAAGGTCATGTCAGCGCCTTCCAGTGCTTCGATGATCTTTTCGGTGTCCTCGAGCGCCGCACGCCGCCCAATTTCCGGGTTGCCCCCCGAACCCAATCCCTTGGTCAGCTTGGTGCCGAGTTGAATCTTCAGCGACGCTTTGGAAGCCTGCAACGCCTGCGCGTCGGTGTTGGCCACGAGAAAATCCACGCCTTTCACATCGGCCGAGATCATCCGGTTGACGGCGTTGCCTCCACCCCCACCAACCCCGATGACTTTGATCTTGGCGCCGTGGCGCAGCTCGTCGGAGAAATCCACCCGGAGGTCGCCCATGCCAGTTCCGCTCGCCATTATGGCTCCTTTGCTCCCAGTCTTTAGGTCCCCTTGCCGCGCAGGCTTTCCCAGAGCTTCCCGAACCATCCCACGGAGGCTCGCGAGTCGCGCAGCAGGCGCCGGCGGTTCCCGTGGACCGCTAAGCCCACGGCGGTCGCGAATGCCGGGTCGGGAAGGGTTTCACCCATGCGCTCGAGCCCGAACGGGACGCCAGCCCGCACGGGCATGCCCAGAGTTTGTTCTGCAAGCCCTGCCAGACCGCCTAACTTCGCTCCGCCCCCCGTCAGCACGACACCCGCACCCAACTGCTTCTCGCACCCCGAGCGGCCAAGTTCCGCTCGGATCAATTCCATCAGTTCCGCGGCGCGAGGCTCGATGACCTCACTCAGCATGGCGTAACTTACCACGCGGGAGGGCCGGTCCCCCACGCTGGGGACTTCCAACAGCGTGCCGGCGGGCTTGGCAAGGTCGCGCTCGCCCCAGGCTTTTTTCATCTTTTCCGCCTCGGGAATCGGTGTGCGCAGTCCCACCGCGATATCGTTGGTGAAGTGCTCGCCTCCCACAGGAATTACGGCAGTGTGTCGCGCCACCCCCGCATGATAGACGATCAGGTCGGTCGAGCCACCCCCGATGTCCACTAGCGCCACACCCAGCTCGCGCTCGTCGGCCGTCAGGCAAGCCTCCCCCGAGGCGAGCGGTTCAAAAACCGTGTCTTGCACCACCACCCCTGCCCGGTTCACCGCCGTCACCACGTTCTGGGACGCGGAGGCCGACGCCGTCACGAGGTGGACATCCACTTCCAGCCGAGCCCCCACCATGCCGACGGGGTCCCGGATGCCGTCATGGGAATCGAGCAGGAACTTTTGCGGCAGGACATGCAGAAGCTGGCGATCCTCCGGCAAGGTGATACCCTGGGCCGTCCGAATAACCCGCCGAACGTCCTCGCGTTCAACCTCCCGCGTCGCGGCGGGAGTCTTCCCCAGCGTGATCGCACCCCGGGAATTCACTCCCTTGATATGCGCGCCTGCCACGCCGACGTAAGCGGAATCGATGGACACTCCCGCGGCGGCCTCGGCTGCCTCCACGGCTTTCTTCACCGCCAGCCCTGTCAGGTCGAGATTTACAATCAAGCCTTTGCGCCAGCCCTTCGATTCGGCCACGCCCAGGCCCGCGACTTCCAGCTTCCCTTCCTCGTTCGGCTTGCACACGAGCGCGCAGGTCTTCACACTGCCCAGGTCAAGCCCCACGATGGTGTGACCTTTGCGCGCCAAGTTTTCTTCAGTCCTTTCGCTCGCCGTTGGCGGGCACCGCTGGCTCCGCCGCCGGAACGGGTGGCTGCGGGTTCACCACAATCTGATTGCGATACCGCAAATCAACGGAATCAAGTCTGGGGTTCGATTTCCGCAACTCCGGGAGCAACGACAGGAAACTCCGGAACCGTGCAAGAAAATCCTGGTGGCCGAAGTGCACCTGCACCGTGTGTTGTCCCAAAATGAGCAGCGCCTTCAGGTCCTCAGGGTCGGTCAGGTCCACTTCCGAAATCATCCAGCCGGGGCGAGGTGCCTCCGCTTCCAGTTGCTGCATGAACTCCTGGTAGAGGGCCAAACGACTGCGGCGCTCCTCCACGCTGGCAACATTTTCCAGGCCACTGATCACGGGGAAGTCGAAGACTCCGTTCTCCGGTTTCTCGAGCAGCATGCCGTCACCGTCTACCAGGCTCACCCGCCCGCCGAGGGTGGCAAAGGCCACGGGTGTGCGCTCGGTGATGTGGACCAGCAGTCCGTGAGGCAGTAGGCGCGTCACCGCCGCCGTCCTTACCCAAGGCAGAGTTTCCACCATTAGCCGCTTGGTATCCAGGGAAATGCGGAAGACATTGGTACCCGCTTTCACATTCCCCGTCAAAGGCAATCCCAGCGCACCCAGGACTTCCTCGCGCGAGACGACCCGGTTTCCTGTGATCACAATGTCTTCCTGCGAACTCAACACGAAGCACGGCGAGGCAAGTGCGAAGGCGGCGAGGAAGTAGCCTGCGACACCGACGGGGAATAGGATGCCAAGCGCCAATAGAACCCAGCGAAGGCGTCGCGACGTCCGGCTGCGTCGCACCGAGACGAGGCTCTGCCGCCGCAGATAAGGGGATTCCTGCTCGGATTCCAACTCATCTGGCAGCGCTGGTGCGTCCTGTTGCAGCAATTCCATGCTCCCTCAAGAGGTCCAGTAGGCCCGCGCCCGCGTGACCTTGTCTTCCACCCTGGCTTGCGCGAGGTGGCCTGGCAGCTCTTCCTCTGCTACCAACATCCGAATCGGTGCCAGCCTCAGTGCGGAACCACTCCCGACCGGGCAGCCCGGCGGCCAATCGCCTCCGCCAGCGCCTCGCCGATCTTCCACACGTTTCCCGCTCCGATGGTCATGACCAGGTCGCCCGGCCGCGCGGCGTGCAGGAGTTCTTGTACCACCTGCTGGTCTGACGGCGCGTATCGCGCGTTGCTTAGGCCCAATTCGTGCATACGCGCTACCAAGCGTTCGGAAGTCACACCCGGGATCGGCGGCTCACTGGCCGCATAGATATCCAGCACGTAAACGCGGTCGCAACCCGTGAAGCAACTTGCCAGGTCATCCAGCAAGAACTTGGTGCGCGTGTAGCGATGCGGCTGAAAGATGGCGATGACGCGTTTCGCCCCCTGCAGGCGCGCGGCGTCGAGCGTGGCGCCGATTTCCGTGGGATGGTGACCGTAGTCATCCACAATGGTGATGCCCTCAAGCTTCGCTTTGATCTGAAAGCGGCGGTCGGCGCCGTGAAAATGTTCCAGGCCCTGGCGAATCTGCTCGGGGGCGAGTTCCAGTTCCAAGCCCACCGCCACCGCCGCAAGAGCGTTTTGCACGTTGTGCCGGCCAGGGACATGGACCGAAAAGCGCCCCAGCTCCTTCCCTTTCACGACCGCGTCAAACGTCGAGCCGGACGGCGCGAGCTCGTGGATCTTGCCCTGGATGTCCGCGCCTGGCTCGAGACCGTAAGTGACCACGCGACGGCGAAGCTGCGGCGCCAGGGTTTGCATCAGCGCGCGCCAGGGTGGGTCGAAACACGCCACCACGGCACCGTAGAAGGGAACCTTGTTCATGAAAGAGACAAAAGCCGCGGCGATCTCGTCGAGGTCGTGGTAGTGGTCCAGGTGCTCGCGGTCAATGTTGGTGACCACGGCAATCGAAGGCAGCAGGTGGAGGAACGAGCGGTCACTCTCATCCGCCTCGACCACCATCAAATCACCTTTCCCCAGCCGGGCGCTTGACCCAAAAACATCCAGTCGCCCGCCGATCACCGCCGTGGGGTCGAGCTTCGCCTCCGCCAACATCACGGCGATCATGGAAGTGACCGTGGTCTTGCCGTGCGCGCCCGCCACCGCCACGTTAAACTTCAGGCGCATCAATTCCGCCAACATCTCAGCACGCGGTATGACGGGGACTTGCCGCCTCTTGGCTTCGCGGATTTCAGGATTGTCCCCCGGCACGGCGGAAGACACCACCACCACCTGTGCCTCACTCGCGTTCGAGGCCGCGTGGCCTTCGAAAACGCGCGCCCCTAGGCTTGCCAAGCGCGCGGTGACGGGGGTCGCTTTCAAGTCGGAGCCCGAAACCTGAAATCCCAGATTGAGCAACACCTCGGCAATGCCGCTCATGCCGATGCCGCCGATCCCCACAAAATGAATCTTCCGAATCTTTCCCAGCATCTTCAAGCTTCTCAGCTGTCAGCGTTCAGCGCTCAGCCAAAGCATTAAGCTGATTGCTGAACGCTGATCGCTATTTCCTCGCCAAGGCTTCGACCAAGTCTGCGATGCGTGCTGCCGCATCCGGTCGCGCCAAGCGGCGGGCGCACGCTTCCATCTGACCGAGCGTTTCGGGGACCCCTAGTAACCCGCGGATTTCCCTCACCAGCCGCTCCGGCGTCAGTTCCGACTGCACGAGGACGCGCGCCGCTCCCGCACGCTCCAGAACCCGGGCGTTTTCCAGTTGGTGCTGATCCGTAGCGGCCGGAAAAGGAATCAGCAACGCGGCCCTTCCGGCGGCAGCCAATTCGGCCACGGCCGTCGCGCCCGCGCGCGAAACCACCAAGTCGGCCTGCGCCAGCACCCCAGGCATGTCCTCGAGAAAGGCGTGAACCTCGGCGAGGAAGCCTCGCTCCTGATAGGCCTTGCGAACTTCATTATAGTCGGGTTCGCCGGTTTGGTGGACGATTCTGATCCGCCCCGCCTCGCGCGCAAAGATCGGCAGACTCGCCACCACCGCTTGGTTGATCGCCCTCGAACCCTGGCTCCCCCCCACGATCATGACCGTGAAGGGCGGCATGTGCGGCTTGGGCGGAATCTCGAAAAACGCCCTGCGCACAGGATGCCCCGTCAGATGAGCCTTGCCACCATAGAAGCGCGCCGTTTCCTCAAACCCCACCGCCGCCGCGCGCACCACCGGCGCCAGAACGCGGTTCGTGAAACCCGGCCGGGCGTTCGGTTCAATCAGCACCGTGGGAATGTCCCGGAGCGCCGCTTCCAGCATCACCGGTCCCGCCACGTAGCCCCCCACGCCCACCACCACGTGGGGCTGAAACTCTCGCAGAATTGCTGCTGCCTTTACCGCCGTGTAGGGTAAGACCAGGAAATTGCGCAGCCTTCGCACACCCCCAATTCCCTTCAAGCCGGCCGCCTCGACTACGCGTAGCGGAAAACCCGCCGCGGGAATCAGTTTCGATTCGAGCTGGCGACGCGTCCCTACGAATTCGATCGCGTAACGCGTCGAATTCCAGCCGCCGCGCTCGCTGCGCGTGCGCAACTCCTCGGCCACCGCGAGGGCCGGAAAAATATGGCCACCTGTTCCCCCGGCCACCATCAGGATGCGCGCCGTTCGCGGGGCCGGTTCTGCAGGTCCGGATTTGTCGCCGCTAACCGCATCCGCGGCCGCGTCAGGATCTCCGCGCCCCGCCTCTTCGATCCGCTCGTGCACGGTGTTCAACACTTCCTCTAGCTCGCGTGTTGTGAAATATTCAGCAATATCCCCACGGCCGCCAGGCTAACCAGCAAGGATGATCCGCCATAGCTTACGAACGGCAGGGGAATACCCTTCGTGGGGAGCAATCCCAGCACGACGCTCATGTTCACCAGCGCCTGGCCCACGATCATCACTGTCAGCCCAATAGCCAACAGGCGCCCGAAGTCGTCCGCGCAGCCGGTGCTGGCGCGCAGTCCCCGCAGCAGGATCAGGGCGAAGACGGCCGCAATCGCCAGTGCGCCAATCAAGCCCAGTTCCTCTCCCACGACTGCGAAAATGAAATCTGTCTGAGGTTCCGGCAAGAAAAAGAGCTTCTGCCTGCCTTCCATCAGCCCCACACCGGTAATGCCACCGGTTCCGATCGCGATGTAGGACTGCAGAATCTGGAAACCTTTCCCCAGCGGGTCGGCGTAAGGATTCCAAAACGCCAGCAGACGGTTGTGGCGATAGGCCGACTGGGAAATCAGCCCGTACAGCAGGGGCACCGCGGAGAGTCCTGCCAGCGCAAAAGAGCGGAGCGGCAAGCCCGCCGCAAAAAGCATCGTCGCCACTACCAAGCCGAGCGCCAGGGCCGTCCCGAAGTCGGGCTCCGCCAGCACCAACCACCCCGTCACGCCGGCAACCAACGCGATCGGCAACAGGGTATGCTTCCAGTCGTTCACCTGCCCCTTGCGAAGATCCAGGAAAAAGGCCAGGAAAAGGGGGAGGACGATTTTCGCGAGCTCCGAAGGCTGAAAGCTGACGGCTCCCAGGTGAAACCAGCGATGCGTGTGGTGATTGCGGTCGGCGAAGAGCACCAGCACGAGTAGAATAAACTGCCCAGCCAGAGCGGGAAAAACCACCAGCGGGCTCGCCAGCCGCCGGTAGTCCACATGCATCATGACCACCAGGGCGATAAACCCCACCACCGCCCAAGCCAGTTGTCGCCAGAGAAAATAATAACTGTTATCGTGTTTTTCCGACGCCAATACCGCCGAGGCGCTAAAGATCATCAGTGCGCCGAAAAGAACCAGGCCCACCACGGCGCCAAACAGGACCTTGTCCGATTGGAGTTGTCTCGCCATGCGCTAGCTAATCCAGTCCGGGTAGTCGCGCCTGCGCTTCCGCTGACGAGCGCGGCGCGTCCCGGTCGTCAGCGGTCTTGCTACGCCCCTTCCCTTTCGCGGCGTCTTTCTTGGCGGCGGGGCTCGCCACACCCGCGGTCTCCCCGCGCGCCTCAAAAGGCAGCGGTTCGTCGGCGAGGGCCTCCGTTTCGCTCGCGCACGGGGAGACCGCAGGTTCTTCCTCTGGTGAGATCTGCGCTTCCATCTCCGTCGGAGGCGTTTCTACCGCGTCAACTTCGTATACATAGCTCAGTTCCCGGTGACCCGGGGGTGGTTCGACGACCCTCGAGGGAGATTCTGAAGGCTTTTCGGTTTCCACCGGCTCCACTGGCTCAACTACCCCCGCGGGGGTCGAGGGCGGTTCCGGCGCAGCCGCGTCTGAAAGCTTCTGCCGGGCGATTGCACCCGCCGAGACATCTCTCGCGAGTCGTTTTACCAGCTCCTTGAACACGCGGCCGCGCTGTTCATAATCTTTGAACTGATCGAAGCTCGAACAGGCGGGCGCCAGCAGCACCGTGTCACCAGGACGCGACCGGATAAAGGCCGCACGCACGGCGGTCGCCAGATCGCCCGCGTGAACGAGTTCCCCGGAGCCCGCGAGTTGCTTCGAAATCACCGGGGCGGCGGCTCCGATCAGCAGGACTTCGCGCACCCGCTCCTTGATCAGCGGGATGAGCGGCGTGTAAGGCGCGCCCTTGTCTTTCCCGCCCAGAATCAAGTGGACGCCGCGCTCGAAGGCTCCCAGCGACTTCACGGTGGCGTCGACGCTGGTGGCCTTGGAGTTGTTGTAGAAATCCACGCCCTGGACTTCCCGCACGAATTCCAGCCGATGCTCAACGGCCCGAAATTCCCGCAAGGCCTTCCGAAGCGCAGCAAAATCCGCGCCCAGCACACACGCCGCGGCGGTGGCCGCCAGCACGTTCTCCAAATTGAAATCGCCGCGCAAGGGCACGTCGCGGGTTTCGAACAGCACGCGCTCCAGGTGCCGCGCGCGATAGTAGATCTTGCCTCCGGAAACGAAGACACCGTTCGCGAGTTCACGCTGGCGGCTGAAAAGTACCGACCGGCTGGAGACTGCCGCAGGGAGCGCGGCCACCCAGGGATCGTCGGCATTCAGGATGGCAAAATCCCGGCCACGCTGATTGCGGAAGATCTGCCGCTTGGCCTCCGCATAAGCTTCCAGATTGGGGTGCCGGTCGAGATGGTTCGGCGAAAGATTGAGCATCACCGCCACGTGCGGGTGGAGTTCCTGAATGCCTTCCAGTTGAAAGCTGCTCAACTCCGTGACGAACATCGTGCCGGGCGGGGCGTGGTCAACCGCGGAGCTCAGGGCGTTCCCGATATTGCCGCCCACGAACGTGGGGAACCGGGAAGCCCGCAGCATATCGCCGAGCAGCGCGGTCGTGGTGGTCTTGCCGTTCGACCCCGTGATGCCCACCAGCGTGCCTTCCAGAAACCAGGTCGCGGCCTCAACTTCGGGATAGATCGGAATCTGCTGCTGGCGCGCGGCTTGAAGCTGCGGTAGGTCCCAAGGCACACCCGGGCTGATGACAATGACGTCTTGGCCAAGGAACGTCTCCTGGCGTTGCGAGCCGAGCTCCAACCCGATCTTCCCCTTGAGGAGCGGCGGCAGGAGATCCCGGAACTCTGAAGGGGGCTTGAGATCGGTCACGGTCACAACCGCGCCATGGCGGGCCAAAACCAGAGCCACCGAGAAACCGCTGCGAGCGAGTCCCACGACCAGCACGCGTTTGTCGCGCACATCCATCAAGCAAGCCTCCGCCGTCTGGGTTGACCGTTCTTGCGGAAATGCACGTCCAGGATTTCCGAGACAACTTCCGAAAGCGACCGCCGGACCTGCCGCGCCGCGCGGCGAGCCTCGACCAGCGTTTCCCGATTGAGGGTCAGGCTCACGCGCGTGGGATTACGGAATGATTTCGGTCTCCCCATAATTGGTTAGTGCGTATTTTATGCGCGAAAAGTCAGTTCGTCAAATAAAGTCGGCGGGCAGTTGTCAGTTCTCAGTCATCAGTTTTCAGTAATCCCTTCTCCGCTTCTGCCGCGATGCCGGGAAAATCCGTCAAAGTCGCAAGACGCTCTGCCGTAAGTTCTCACTGATAACTGAGAACTGATGACTAACAACTGACTCCGGACTCCTACCTCCCTCAGCGCAGTTTCAGCGTGGTCAAGGCAAAGAGCGCGAAGACCAATGCGGCGATCCAAAAGCGCGCAATGATTTTCGATTCCTTCCAGCCGCCCAATTCAAAATGATGATGCAGTGGCGCCATGCGAAAAATGCGCTTGCCACGCAGCTGGAATGAGCCCACTTGCAGAATCACGGAAAGGGCCTCGATCACAAAAATCCCGCCGATAAAGGGCAGCAGCAGTTCCTGCTTGATGATTACCGCTACAGCAGCCATCGCGCCCCCCAGCGAGAGCGAGCCCACATCGCCCATGAAGATCTCCGCGGGATAGGCGTTGTACCAGAGGAAACCGAGACTCGCACCCACCATCGAGCCGCAAAAGATGGTCAGTTCGCCTACGCGCGGCAGATGTTCCAGATCGAGATACTCGGAAAGCACCGCGTGCCCGCCGACGTAGGTCAGCACGGTCAAAGCGGAAGCTGAGATCACCAGGCACCCGATCGCCAGGCCGTCCAGCCCATCGGTCAGGTTGACGGCGTTGGATGACCCCACCAAGACCAGAACAACAAAAAGCAGGAAGGGGAGAAACGCCAAGGGATACGTCCAGACGTTCCCCAGGAAGTGCGAGATCAAGAACGTGGGGCGGAAGCGCTTGAAGAAAGGAAATATCAGGGTGGTGGAGTAAAGCCCTCGCGCCGACAAGAAAACCAGAATGACGCCGAAGACGAAACTGACCAGGATCTGCAGCAGGAACTTCCCCCGCGCGGTCAGGCCCAGGTTCTGGCGGCGCCGGACTTTCTGGTAATCGTCCCAGAAACCGATGGCGGCAAAGGCCAGGGTCGTCCCCAGCGTGAGCCAAACGAAGACGTTGCTGAGGTCCGACCAAAGCACCGTAGGAACAACGATACAGAGAATGATGAGCACGCCGCCCATGGTGGGCGTGCCCGCCTTGGTTTGGTGAGCTTGCGGCCCGTCTTCGCGGATGTACTGACCAACCTGGAATTCCTTGAGCTTCCGCACCAGCCACGGCCCCAGGACGAGCGAAAGGAGCAGAGCCGTCAGACTGGCGTAAGCCGTGCGAAAGGTGATATACCGAAATAGATTGAAGATGTGAAATTCGAAATGGAGTTTGAGGTAGAGGTAATAGAACATGGAATTGTGTTTAGGTTGCCGGCTCCGGGTTGGGCCGCGGGGCAGCCCCCGCAGCTACCGCCGAAACGCGTAGCAATTCAATCGCTGTCTCCAAATGCACTCCGCGTGAGCCCTTCACCAAGACGACGTCGCCGGGTGCGACCAGGGCCTGGCAGAACTCTCCCGCTTGTTTCGCGTCGGGGAAAAAGCGCAAGTGCGCAGGCGGAATCCCACCCTCTGCCGCGCCTTCCAGGAAAAACTGCGAATCTCCTTGTACCGCAATCAACCAGGACACTCCGCTTTGCGCGCACCTGCGACCAATGGCCCGGTGCAACTCAGGCGAAGTGGGCCCCAGTTCCAGCATCTCGCCCGCGACCACGACACGCCGGCGTGCCCGCGGCCATGCCGCGAGCACCTCGAGCATGCGTTCCATGGCCAGCGGGCTGGAGTTATAGCAATCGTTGACAACCGTGACCTCGCTGGGAAGTGTAAGAATTTCACCGCGCTGATGTAAACCCTGAAATTCTGCGAGGGCGTGACGAATCTCGCCCGGGGGAATTGAGAAGAGGCTTGCCGCGGCCATCGCCGCGAGGGCGTTCTGGATGTTGTGCCGGCCCGGCAGAGGCAGCGTGAACTCGGCCTCCCAATCCGGAGTTGTCACTCGAAAGGCACTTCCGACCCCCGCACTCGCGTGAATCTGGGCGGCGCGAAAAGCTGCTTTCTCGGAAAGCCCAAACGTCACGACACGGCCGGGAAATCCTTCCGCGAATTTTCGCACGCGCTCGTCGTCTTCGTTCAGGACGGCCACTGTGCCCTCGCCCGTGGTCGTGAGGTAATCGATCAGTTCGCGTTTGGCGTGGGCGATCGAATCGACAGAATCAAAGAACTGCAGGTGCACGGGAGCGACGTTGGTGACCACGCCGACCTCAGGCTCGGCCAGGCGCGCCAGGCGCGCAATTTCGCCGGCGGCCGACATCGCCAACTCCATCACGGCAACCTCGTGCTCGGGTTCCAGGGCCAACAACGCCAACGGCAGTCCATAATCATTGTTCAAGTTTCCTGGTGAGCGCAACACGCGGAGCCGCCGGCCGAGGAGGGCGCCAATCATTTCCTTGGTGGTGCTCTTGCCGGTGCTACCGGTGACGGCAATGAGCCGCTTGCCCCAGTGGCGGCGAACTTCGCGTCCGAGCGTTTGCAGCGCGCCGCGTGTGTCCGCGACGGCTACGAGCGCCGAGCGCCATTGCGCCGGAGCCTCGGCGGCGAAAGGTTGCTCGACCACCGCGCCGGCGGCGCCGCCTTCCAGGACTCGACCCACAAACTGGTGGCCGTCAAAGCGCGGCCCGCGAAGGGCGAAAAAGAGCTGGCCAGGCCCAATCGAGCGCGAGTCGATCGAGTAACCCTCCACAAGGCGGTCCGGCGCGCCACAGGAAGCGCCTAGCCACCCCGCCACCTTGCCCATCGTCAGTTTCATGTTCTAGCTTTCAGCGATCAGCTTTCAGCATTCAGCTAAGGTTTTACGCTGACCGCTGAATGCTGACCGCTGATCGCTAACTGCGGCCGTAGCCCATCTCCCTGAGGACCCGACGGGCCACTTCCCGGTCGTCGAAATCAATCTTCCCATCCTTAAGAACCTGATAGGTCTCGTGCCCCTTGCCCGCCAGGACCACCACGTCGCCCTCCCGCGCTTCTTCCAGCGCCTTGCGGATCGCGATCCCGCGATCGACCTCCGCGAGGTAGGGCTTGCCGGTGCGCTGCAGCCCGACCAGCGCGTCGGCCATGATCAGCAGCGGGTCTTCACTGCGAGGGTTGTCGGAGGTGAGCACCACGAAATCCGCCAGCGCGCCCGCGGCCTCCCCCATGCGGGGGCGCTTGGTGCGGTCGCGTTCGCCCCCGCAACCGAATAGAACCATCAGGCGATGGCGCGTCAGCTCGCGCGCCGTCTTCAGGACGTTTTTCAGGGCGTCATCAGTGTGGGCATAATCCACGACGACCAGGAACGGCTGCCCCTCGTCGATGCGCTCAAAGCGCCCCGGCACGGCCTGCAAATTGGCAACGCCCTCCTCGATCTTGGCATTCGAAATTCCCATGGCCACCCCCGTGGCGATTGCGGCCAGAATATTGGCCAGATTGGCGCGCCCCAACAGGGCGGAAGAGATCTGCAGCTTCCCTGCGGGCGTCGCGATGACAGCTTGCGTTCCACTTGGACTGGACCCGACTTGCTTGGGCACGACCTGCGCGTCGCCGTTCAGGCCATAAGTCAGGCGATGCGCATACGGCAATTCCAGGAGCCGTACGCCCCACGGGTCGTCAGTGTTGATCACCGCCCAGTCCGGCGGCGGTGCGCCCAGACCCTCGAAGAGGCGACGCTTGGCCTGGAAGTAGTGCTCGAAGTCTTTGTGATAGTCCAGATGGTCCTGCGTCAGGTTGGTGAAGACGGCAACGGCGAAGTGAAATCCCCAGACGCGTTCCTGGGCGAGTGAGTGCGAGGAGACTTCCATGACCGCAACCTTGCCGCCCGCTTTCACCAGTTCGGCAAAGTAGGAAAGCAAATCGATGGATTCCGGTGTGGTATTCGTGGCCGTTTTGGTCCTGCCGCCCATGCGGTATTCAATGGTGCCGAAGACGCCGCAAGGGACGCCCGCTGCCTGCAGAACGCTTTCCACAAGGTAGGAAGTGGTCGTCTTGCCGTTGGTACCGGTGATGCCGATGAGTTGGAGGTGCTGTTCAGGATGGTCGAAGAGGGCTCGGCCCGCGTCGGCAAGGGCCCGGCGTATGGCCGGGACCTGAATCCAACAGCCTGCCAGCTCGGGCGGGGCAGCCCGCTCGCTCACCACCGCCACGGCGCCACGCTCGAGGGCCCGCGGGACATAGACGTGGCCGTCGGCTTTCTCACCTTGAATGGCAAAAAAGAGCGTTCCCGGGCGGACTTCACCGGAGTTGTAGGCCAGAGAGAGAATCTCCGACGCGCCATCTGCGCCCACCTGCAGAACCGGCAGCTCCCGAAGCAGTTCGCCTAGTTTCATTTCCAACTCGCGTCATAACATCGGCAGTGTCTTAGCAGCGACAAAATACCTCCTGGTGGATGACCGAAAAGACCTCGGCTGTCTAACCGCGGGGCTGAACGCCCTTCCGTACAGCCTCACCGTGCCATGCGCACCCACACGCGCGTGCCGGAGGGCACCTTCATGCCGGCGACGGGATTTTGCCCGACGGCCAGACCGGTCCCGGTCACGTTGAGATCCAGGCCCAATCGTTCACACTCTTCCGCCACGCGGCGCGCGGCCCAACCGGAAAAATCCGGGACGGTCACGAGGGGGCCGTCACCCAGAACCACGATGCTGGAAGCCACGCCGCCTTCCGGCGGGCGGTCCAGGGCGAGGCCGCCGGAGGACCCTCCCCTAGAGTAGGATGCCGACTGAACGGGTGATGTGGCAGCTCCCGGGAGTCCACGATCCGGAGGAAGGAACCCCGTGAAGTCTCCGCGCTTCTGGCTGGGAGCCCTCGCGGGTGGGGACGTCACTACCTGAGGCCACCGGGAGGGATTGTCTTGCGGGACGGTCAGATAACCAAGAGTCTGCTCTGCGATGGATCGGAACACAGGAGCTGCCACGTCGGTCCCGTAGTAAGCTCCCACCGGCGAGTCGATGACTACCAGAATAGTCACCGCCGGCCGTGTGGCGGGAGCAAAGCCGATGAAGGAAGCTACGTAGTGCGATTTCGAGTACGTGCCGCTGCCATCAATCTTCTGCGCAGTGCCGGTCTTGCCGGCGGAAGTGTATCCGGCCAGTTGGGCCGGCTTGCCGGTGCCGTAATCCACAACCGCAGCGAGGATTTGGCGCATCATCTCCGCCGTCCGCTCACTGATCACGCGACGACCGGAAGCTGGAGGCAGGGCAACATGCTGCGCGCCGAGGAACACATCGTGCACGATGCGGGGCTCGAAGAGGATTCCGCCGTTGGCGACGGCGGAAAACGCCGTGACCATCTGCAGCGGCGTCACGCCGATTTCCTGCCCCATGGAGATTTCCCCGACCGAGATCCCCGACCAGCGGCTCGGAGGCTTCAGCAAACCGCGCTCTTCGCCGGGCAGATCGACGCCGGTCTTCGCCCCAAAGCCGAAGCTGCGAATATAGCGATGCAGGCGGTCTTCGCCCAGTCGCAAGCCCAACTTAATGGCGCCCACGTCACTCGATCTGGCCATCACCTCGGTCACGCTGAGGTCACCGAAGGGCCGGTGGTCGTGAATGGTGTGACCCGCCACCACGATGCTGCCGTTCTGGCAATTGATGACCTCTTGAGGATTGGTCAGGTTCTCCTCGAACGCGGCGGACATGCTGATCAGCTTGAAGGTCGAGCCCGGTTCGTAGACCCAGCCTACGGCGCGGTCCAGGCGGGCGGCCGCGGAACTAGCACTGAAATCGTTGGGATCGAAGGTCGGTTCATTGGCAAGAGCCAGGATTTCACCCGTACTGGGATTTTGGACGATCGCCACGCCACTCGCGGCGTGCGAGTTTGCCACGGCTTCTGACAGAGCTTTCTCGGCGATGTACTGGATTTTTTCGTCGAGCGTCAGGACAACGTTTTTGCCCGGAATCCCGGGCCATTCGGTGCTGTGGAAAGTGCGGTGACGCGCGTCCGAGGCCAGCAGCACGCGGCCGGGCTTGCCCTTGATCTCGTCGTCCAGGGCGTACTCGATCCCTCCCAGGCCCTGGTCATCCAGGCCGACGTAGCCGACTGCCTGGGCGGCCAAATTACCCTTGGGGTAGAAACGCTTGGGTTCGTGCTGGAAGTAGATGCCCTTCAGGTCCAAGTCGCGCACCCGCGCAGGTTCTCCCGCTGTAACCTTGCGCTTGACCCAGCAGAAGGAGCGTTGCCCCTGGAAACGGCCGAACAGGTCGTTCGCGTCCAGCCCTAGGACCGGCGCGAGCGACGTGGCCACCCTCTTCGGCTCTGCGAGCTCGCTGGGCACGGCGTAGACCGATTCCACGCTTAGGCTCATGGCCAGGGGATTCATCTGCCGGTCGTAGATGGCGCCGCGCTGGGGGGCGACCTCAATGGTGCGCTGCTGCTGGCGCTGGGCGCGCGCCAGCAGATCCACATACTGAATGACCTGGAGGTAGTAAAGACGGGCGGCAACGCAGCCGAACCACAAAAAGCAAATTACGCCCACCATCAGTCGCCGCCCCTCCAGGCGAGACCGATCGGGCTTCGCCACGCGAGATTGCGGCTTGCGTCGGCCCATCGGAGCTATGGCTCGTGAGGATTTTCTCCGCCACCCGCGGAGAAGTTACGCGCGAGCTCCGGGCTTTCCGAGATGGCCGCGGCCGGCTCGGGCTCGCCCACGCGAATCACCTGCTGCGGGCTGGGCGAGACCATGCCGAGCCGGGTCCTCGCCAGCGTGTCGATCCTCTGAGGATCGGCCAGCGACGCCTGCTCGAGCCGAAGCTGGTGGTTCCACTCATCCAGGGCCGCGCGCTCGGTCTTGAGCTGTTCAACCTGATAGCCGTACCGCACACACTGGAAATGCTGCCACGCGAACAGGAGCACAAAAAGAAAAACCAGAACGCCCAATCCCAGGAGACTGAAACATTCACGGCGACGCTCCACGTCAACTTCCCGCACCAAGTGAGAATTGTCGATGTGCTTGACAAAGTAGAATTCCGGGAAACTCGCCCGGCCCGCGGCCGGAACGTTTCTCGGACGCCGTCTGGTTCTCGGTAATGTGACTGCTGCGGTTGCCATGGAACTCTCGGGTTTCGGGATTCGAGCTTCGAGGTTCCCCGACGCGAACCCCGGACCCCGAACCCCTAATCCCCGCTTCTCTCTGCCGCTCGCAACTTGCCGCTGCGCGCGCGTGGGTTGGCCCGTACCTCTTCTTCCGTGGGCCGAACCACTTTGCGCGTCAGGAGGCGCGCGCGGCCTTCGCGTCGCCAAAGCTGGAAGGCGTGCTTTACCCTGCGATCTTCCAGCGAGTGAAAACTCAGGATCACGACCCGCCCTCCGGGCCGGAGGACGGGCAGGACCCGGTCAAGAAACTGCTCGAGATTCTCGAGCTCGCGGTTCACGGCCAGGCGCAGGGCCAGGAAAGTGCGCGTGGCCGGATGAATCTGGTGGAGGCCCGCCCGGGAGGGGATCGCTCGCGTCACCACCTGCGCCAGTTCGGTGGTTGTTCGATTCGGGCGGGCCTTCACAATAGCTCGCGCAATCCTGCGCGAGTGGCGCTCTTCCCCCAACTGGTAGATAAGATCTGCTAGGTCCCGCTCGCTGGTTCGGTTCACGATGTCGGCCGCAGTTGGGCCGGAATTGGGACCCATTCGCATGTCAAGGGGACCTGGCAAACTGAAACTGAATCCGCGCGAAGCGTCTTCGAGCTGCAGCGAGCTGACGCCCAAGTCAGCCAGCACGCCATCGGCGGGTGGGAGGCCGCTCGCGGCGTGCAGGACGTCGATTTCCGCGAAGTTTCCTTCCAGCATCGTCAGCTTCTCGCTAAAACCCGCGAGCCTTTCGCCGGCTACTTCCAGCGCCTGAGGGTCGCGGTCCAGGCCCAAAAGCCGGCCGCGCTCCAGGCGCCTTAGAATCTCTTCCGCGTGCCCGCCGGCGCCGAGCGTCGCGTCGATGTAGATGCCATCGGGCCGGACCGCGAGATATTCGATCGCCTCGCGGACGAGCACGGGGACATGCCCGAACCGGGATTCGGAGATCGGGATTCGGGGTTCGGGATCGGGGGTCGGGCTTTCGCGCTGCGCGTCATCGTGGTGCACGGTTTTTCCATCCCTACCTCGAATCGTTGGCTGCAATCCAAAATCGTCAGATACCCAAATTGCTCAGCGCCTGCTCGTCTTCGCCGGTGAGTGGCTCGCGCTCCAGGTGCTCGCGATAGCGCTCCATGTTCCAGACTTCCAGGTAGTTCAGGTAGCCGAGCACGGCCACTTCCCCATGCATGCCGGCCGACTCTCGCAACAGCGCCGGTATCAACACGCGACCCTGTGTGTCGGCGCGCGCTGTCTGACCCCAGTAGTTCGTCCGGTCCAGGAAGCGTTTCTTGGCCTTATTCATGCTAGGCAAGACAGCTAGCTTATCTTCGATCTCACGCCAGACCGGAAATGGGTAGATGCGCGCCGACTGACCATCAAGGCTAGTTACAAAGAAGTCCTGCCCGTAGTTCTCGTCCAGGTCGGCCTTGAAGGCGGTCGGAATCTTCAACCGACCTTTGCCATCCACCGTCGCCGGGTAGTTCCCGCGTAGCATCGGACTCGCCTCGAACCTTCTGAAAAGCCCGTTATCGTGACTCCTGAATTACACAATCTTCTACTTGTCACCACTTTTGGCCACTGACTATAAGCCCGTGTCTTAAGCTTGTCAAGAGTTATTTCATGAATTTTAAGGGGTTATAGCCCCTCGGTGGCTCCCCTGCCCTTGGGGGCTCGTTCGGCCACAAAATACCACCGGTTGGGGCCTAGGAATCGGGTGACCGGCTCATCGGGTGATTGAAAAGCGGGGTTTGGGGTTCGGGACTTGCGCGTTTCGCTTCTCGTGTTTCGCTTTTCGTGTTTCTATTTTCGTATCTTGAGTTTCGATTTTCGTCCCTCCTTGGAAGGTTGCGAGAAATGCTCTGGGGCGGCGGAGCGGAAATCGGGGAATTGGGCCGTCGGGTGGAGGAAAGTGCGGTGGCCCTTCCCTACCCAGGGTCAGGGCTTCGGAGGGACGGGCGGTGCGGCCTGCTCGGACGGATTGTGAACCGCGCCCGCCGCCTCGAGCTGATGCATGAGGCTTTTGAGTTGAGGGGCAAACCGGCCTTCGGGTTCGGCCTGCAAGTACGCTTGCATCTCGGCGTAGGCCTTTTCGGAATTACCTTCCCGCAGGTAGGCCGTGGAGAGCTTGGCGTGAAGCTCGGGCGGCGCCTCAGGATTAATTTCCTCAACCCGGAGCCATTCCTCTCTGGCTTGCGGGTAGAGCCCCAGACTGTAGTGCGCTGCAGCCAGTTGGTCGTACAGCCCCCACGCGCTGGGAGACAGCCGCAGCCCCTGCTGGAGGATCGCCACGCTTTCGGTGAATCTCCTCTCGCTGTTCAGGACGCGCCCGAGCCAGACAAAGCCCTCATAGAAGTTCGGATCACACTGGATGGCCTTGTGAAGCGCAGCCTCAGCGGCCGGCAAGTCACGCCCCCCAATGAGCAGCGCGGCCAAACCCGTCTGGGCGCGGGCGTAACAGGGATACACGGCGACGGCCTCTGAAAAGTCGCGCTGGGCGTCGGGTAGGTTGTGAGCTTGGACCGCCTGCACACCTTTTTCATAAGCCTTGCGCGCCTTGCGCGGGGCGATTTGGTCCGTAAGTGTCAGCAGGGCTTCGCCGGCCCGCTTGGCTCCCGGAATGGGCGTGAGCACCGCGCGGATCGGAACGGCAAGGATCGCCGAGCGGACGTCCAATTCTTGTTGAATGGGATAGTAACCCGCGGCCTTGATCGTGAGGCGGTACGAGGCCTTGGTGGGAACGAGAGTGACACGGAACTCCCCCTGCCCATTGACAGCGACTTCGCCTAGGCGCTTGCCGTCGAAGGTTTCCACGGAGACCGTCACCCCGCGGGGAACACCCTGTTCTCCTTCCGCGGTCACATTGCCGACGACGGAAATTGCCTTCTGGGGAGCGGCCTGCGCCTCGCGCAGAATCCCCACTGTCATGAGACAGGCGGCTGCGATGAGTTGTGTGACCAAGCGCCCTGCATGTGTCCGCGGCACAAACCCTCCGCCAGCGGGGACAAGCTCTGGGGGGAACTGCTCGTTTCGTGAGGATACCACTCGGCCCAGTGGGAGGCAATCGAAGATTCGGTGATGAGGCTGCGACCAGCCTGCGGAGGTGCCGTTCTGGAGGCGCGAACCTTGTGCGCCCGCTCGCCGTTGGGCCGTGCCATTTAGGGCCTCCGCAGGGATTGTCTACGCGGAGTTCACCGGCCCGGTGCGTCACTCGAACTGCTTCTTGAACTCTGCAAACTGCTGTTGCAGATCGGCGAGCTGGCGCTTCAGTTCCTCGACCTCGGTTGCGAGGCGAGGGATGCGCTCGTCGGCCTCCTGAAGGGCCGAAACGGCGGTGGGCTCCGCGGCGGCGGCCGTCCACTCGGGTTGATCACCGGCCAGCAGGTGCGCGTAGCGCGATTCCTTGGTACCGGGCAGCCGGGGCAGTTTCTTCACCAGCGGCGGCTGGCGCTCACCAAGCTTCTGGAGTGTGGCCTCGAGGCTTTCGAGATTGTCGAAGCGGTACATGCGCTCGGCGTGCCCGCGCAGCTCGCCGAGCGTCTGTGGGCCGCGCAGCATGAGTTCGCACAGGAGGGCCGTCTCGCGCCGGTCGAAGTTGAAGACCTCCTGCCAGCGGTGTGCAAACTTGATCACGCGGCTTTCGGCGCTCGAGGCGGGTCCGGCCAGGCCCTTCTGATTCAGGATGTCGAGCGCATCCCGCACCGTCTGCTCGTCGAGCGCCATGACCGGGTGGCGGTTCGACTTCTGATCGCAGGCATTGGTGAGCGCGTTGAGCGAGAGCGGATAATAGTCCGGCGTGGTAATTTCCTTCTCGATCAGGGCTCCGAGGACGCGCACTTCCCGGTCCGATAAGAGCAGCTCCACAAGACCTTCCTTTCGCACCCGCGCGGAACCTCCCGCGCGAGGAATGGGCAAAAGACAGCAACCTATTATAAAGTGCGCTCGCCGATTCTGCGAGAAGACTGCCGCAGGCGGGGTGAGATCGAGTGACTCCCTGGGCGACGACCTACGCCGGTGGGGTTGGGCTAACAGACTCGCCCACTGCCGCCGTGCGCAGCGGGGCAAGCCAGCCGCAGAATGAATCATTCCGGCGCCAGTTCTTCCTTGAACTTCCTGGAACCCCGTGCGAGCATCGGTCGCACTTTATGACGAAACCACATCTCTCGTTCACAAAGGACTCCACATGCGTCGCGCAAAAAGAACGTTCCTCCCCGGACTTCTGATTCTCCTCAGCTTCGGAGCGCCGGCGTGGGCCGACTCCCAGCCCGCGATGTTCCGCGGCGGGCCGGAGCACACGGGCGTCTATCCCGGCGCAGGCCTCACCGATTTCGGGGGAGTTCAATGGAAGTTCAAAACCCGTGGCCACGTGCTCTCGTCGCCGGCCGTCTACGCGGGCACCGTGTATGTGGGCAGCGACGACCGCAACCTTTACGCGCTCGACGCCGCCACGGGAGCTGAGAAGTGGCATTTCGAAACCCAAGGAGGAGCGATCAATTCCTCCCCTGCGGTCTCGACCAACGCTGTCTACTTCCTGAGTGCCGACGGCAGTTTCTACGCGCTCGACCCACCAACGGGCAAGCAGCTCTGGAAGTTCGAAACCGAAGGCGAGCGCCGCTTCGAGGCAAAAGGCCTGCATGGCGTCACCCCGCACCAGCAGACGATTCCCGACCCCTGGGATTTCTATCTCTCCTCACCAGCGCTGTATGACGGCGGGGTGTACTTCGGCTGCGGCGACGGCAATGTTTACGCGCTCGATGCCCAGACGGGACGACTGAAATGGAAGTTCCATGCGCACGGAGTCGTCCATTCCTCGCCGGCCATATCCGCGGGTATCGTTTACATCGGCAGTTGGGACAGCTACCTCTACGCTCTCGACGCGGCGACAGGCCAGGAGAAGTGGAAATTCAAGACGGGCGAGGATCCCAAGATCTTTAACCAAGTCGGCATTCAATCCTCCCCGGCCGTCGCCGAGGGCACGGTTTACTTCGGCTGCCGTGACGCGCACCTTTATGCCGTCGACGCTAAGACGGGGCAGCAGAAATGGAACTTCCCTACGCAGGGTTCCTGGGTGATTGTTTCGCCAGCGATTCGGGACGGCGTCGTTTATTTCGCAACCTCCGATAGCGCGCTATTTCATGCCGTCGATGTCGCAACGGGAAAGGAGCGCTTCACACTTCCCACCGGGATGTTCGTCTTCTCCTCGCCCGCTGTCGCCGGCGACATGGCCTACTTTGGCGTCTTCAACGGCAAGCTGCTCGCCGTGGACCTGAAGGCCGGCAAGCAACGCTGGGAGTTCCAGACCGACGCCAGCAAGACGAGCCTGCCCGCCTTGCTCCTCCCCGATGGCAAGCCGGACTACGCAAAAATCTTCGTCTCCGAATTCTGGGAAGACATGGTCGTGGCCGTGCGCAAGCTCTTCGCGCTCGGGGCAATTGTTTCTTCGCCCACCGTGGCGGACGGCGTCCTCTATGTGGGAAGCGCCGACGGGTACGTCTACGCCTTGAAACTGGCAGCCGTACGATAAGCATGCCGTTCAAGGCCGGGAGACTACGCCTATGCGTTCAGGATTTCACCGGTAGATCCCGCCCCGGACGGCAAGTAGAGGCTGGAAGGGTGAAAGGCCGGCGGGTAAGAATGTAGGCTTCACCTCGGCGTAACAATGGCTTAACGATTTCGCCGCCATGATAGCGGCTGGCAGGGCTAGCCGCTGCACCGCTTTTCCAAGAATCTCAACACCCAGAGCAGAAGAGCATGGCGATCGGGATTATCCAAAAGGAGTTGCACGGAATCATTATCCTGGAGCTGGCAGGCCGGTTGGTGTTGGGGCAGGAGAACATGGACTTCCGCGCAAAAATCAAAGAGGTGCTCGACAACAGCGACTGGTTCAAGGAAAAGTGGGGCTGGGAAACGCGCATCGTGTTGGACCTGGGGAACGTCAGCTTCCTCGGCAGCGCCGGCCTGGGAGCGCTGATCGCCGCCCGCATCTCAGCGATGAACCGGGGCGCTGGAATGAAGCTGGCAAATCTGACCAAGAAGATCAAAGACCAGTTGCATATCACTAAGCTGGTTACAGTGTTCGACGTTTACGACAGTGTGGAAGCGGCAGTCAATTCCTTCCCACAGGCCATAACTACCACCGGGACAGCGCCCGCATAGTCTGCGGCCACCTACCTCTTCAACGAGTCCAGCACCACGCTGGTCATGGCCTTCACACCCGTCCGAATCGTCGGTTCCGGCACCGGCGCCCACAGACTGGATTGCAGGCCCAGCAGCGGCGTCCCCGTGCGCCGGCTCACAGAGTCCTCCAGGTTAACGGGTGGTTCACGAACGCCAGCCTCTCAAAGCTATTCACTCCCGGGCCATCATGGGCGCCCGGCCCCGGAAGCGGAATTCCCCTTCAACGGATTCTCAATTTCCTTGACCTGCTCAGCCGCTGCCTGTTCTCCGGGGTTGTTGGCCAGTTCCGCCTTGAATTCCCGGAGGGCGCCGTTCAGGTCCCCCTGCGTTTTCAGCATGATGCCGAGTGCGAAATGGTAACCATACCCGTTGGGGCGAATCGCAATGGCCTGCTGCACCGAGGCAATGGCTTCTCCCGTTCGGCCCATCTTGAAACGCGTCATCCCCAAGTACAGGTACTCCTGCGGTTTGTTGGGATTGATGCCGATGGCCTCCAGGAAGTACTTTTCCGCTTCGGGCAGCCGTCCCAGTTTGTAGTATGTGTAAGCAAGGTTGTAGGTCGCAGGCCAGAAGGTCGGATACCGGTTCACCACGTCGGTGAAGCTCTCGAGAGCGGGACCATACATCCCACCCTCACCCAGCACGGTTGCATAGTTTGACTCAGCGTAGCGATTATGTGGCGCCTTGGCCAGGTTGTATGCGTAAAAAGTCAGGTTGTCGTTGAAGTAGAAACTCTCCGTGATCGTCCCGTAGCTGAGACCGGCGGCCAAACATGTGGCGGCGACGAGCAGGGATGCCGGCATCCCCAACCATCGCGGCTGACCCACACACACCTTCTTCAGGCCTATCGCAACGAGAACTGCCAGACCGACCGAGGGGAGGTAAAGGTACCGGTCGTGGGCAAAATCATCCGCGACAAAGACGCGGATATTAAGGAGAGGAATCAAAGGCAGCGCCAGCCACATCACAAAGAAGGCGACGGCACGGGAGCGCCAAGCGCAGGCGACCAGCACAATCCCCGTACAGACATCCAGGATGGCAGGCAGAATGAAATTCCTCAGAGTCGGATGGACCACGGCAGGAAAGTCATAGAAGGTGCTGAGGCCGACGGGCCACAGCAGGTGACGAATCCAGAACCAAAGGAGCGAAGGCCAGGTAAAGAGTAATTGCTCGGTACGGAGAGGCGTCACCGGGTGACTGAACCCCTTGAGAGCATGAATCCGCACCGGAAAGTAGAGGAGTATAAGGAAAAGGTAAGGCCAGATCCTCCGGAGTGCTCCTCCGCTCCACGTGAGGATTCTCCTATCGCGCGGCGGTCTTCCCCACTCCGGCCCGCAGATCCACTCATAAGCAAGTAGGAAACCGGGAAGGACCAGGGCGGTCTCCTTCTCCAGCATGGCCAGGGCAAATAAGACCAGGGAGATGAGCTTCCACTTGAGAACGCATTCCCCGTCACGCCGCGCCTGAAGGTAACAAAGGAACGAGGCAAGGAGAAGGATACCCAGCAAAGGCTCAGTTACGCCCGAAACCCAGGCGACGGCCTCGATGTGTGCGGGATGGAGGCCGAAAATCAGCGCTGCCAGAACCGCGACATCGCGGCTTGTCCCCACTCGCCAGGCCAGGAGATACACGAGAAAAGTGGTTAGAAGGTGTGCCAGGATCGTGGTGAGATGCCAGGCCCACGCCTGGTTTCCGAAAATCGCGTCGTTGATTCTCAGCCACAGCAGGAAAAGCGGGCGGTAATAGTTCCCAAGCTCCTCCGGGTAAATCGCTGCCCAGACGTGCGACGTGAAGTAGCTAGGAACGGCATGCCAGGAATGAACCGCGGGATTCTCCACGATCTGGCCGCGGTCATCGAGGACAAACTGGTAGCGAAGCGTCCGGCCATAAACCGCAAACGTCAAGGCAAGAACCACTGCGATCCCCAACCAGAAAGAAAGGGTCCCAGCAATTGCCGGAATCTTCGCGGGCTGGTCCTGGACCGTCACCCGCTCGCGCGAGGGCGAGCAAGCATTTGTGGAGATCTCATCTGGCATCCGTCTCTACCCGTCCACCATCATCGAGAACTACGCAATTCGAGCCGCTTGAGCCCCTGGTCCGGATGTGTTGGTTCAGCCGGAAATGGCGAGTCGTCGTTCGTTGAAAGCTAGGAGCGTGCCCGAATAATGTCAAAACGAGCTTATCGTGGACGAAGATCCAAGAGCTTCCAACGCGAGAATAGCTGAAAACTGAATTCTCGGGCACGCTCCTAGTCCGCCCCTTCGGAGTAGGTAAATTCAAGGCACGAGGGTCTTTCGCTCTTCTGCGTTCAGAGGAGTCGGCTTGGGGAAATGACCTCAAACTTTGGAGTCCGGCCCCCCGGCCCTCATCGTCACGATGAGCCCAGCGTCTCGCGCTGCGGAATGGGAGGTCGCCGCCTCGACCGCGCCCGCAGAGCCGGCTTCTGTTTCACCCGGCCCCCTGAGTGTAGCCTCCCGCCCGGCGTTCCGCCAGTCGCACGCGGCTCTTTCGGCAGCGGGACGCCCCTCCGGCCACGCGGCCCGCCGCCCGGAGGCACCAGTGCCCAAAGTGCCCTCCAGTGTGTGAGGTTCTGGGCTGCGCGGAGCGTCTTCCGCACGGGGTTCGGACCGTGCCGTCCGGCGTGGCAGGCAACGCCGCTTGTGGTGAACAACCGGCCGCGTAACTCTCGACGCCCGTCAGCGCGAGTGGTATTGTCGGTGTCCCATGCAACCTGACCTCGCGCCTTACTACGATGCGGTCATCAACTGGAAAAAGCGTTTGGCGCGGGAAATGCCCCTGCTCGAAGAACTGGCGCGCGCGGCGGGGGGGAAGATTCTGGTTCCGGCTTGCGGCACGGGCGGTCACGTGGTGGCGATCGCGCAGCGCGGTTTCGAGGTGCTGGGTTTTGACGCCGATGCGGGCACCATGGAGTTCACGCGCCGGCGAATCGACTCCGCCGCCAGCGCCATCGCTGCCGCGGGTGGAAAAGCCGAGGTCCGGCTGCTCGCCATGGAGAACGCCGCCGACCTCCACGCCGAAATCGACGCGGCGTTCTGTTTGGGTAATGCCCTTCCCGGCCTTTCGGCCGAGGGCCAGCTATTGGCCGCGCTGCGCTGCGTGGCAAGCACACTGCGCCAAGGCGGAGTCTTTCTGACGCAGAATTTGAACTACGATCTGCGCTGGCAACAACGGGCCAGCGAGTTTCCGCTCCTCGCTGGCCAGACTCCCCGGGAAGAAATCCTGCTGGCCAAGTTTGCGGACTACCATGCGGATCACATCAACTTCCACGCCGTGTTTCTGGCGCGCGAAAAGCCGGCGGGAAAATGGCAAGCGCATGCGCGAACTTCCCGGCAGATCCCTCTCTTCCAGAAGCTGCTGACGGATCTCGCGGCCCAGGCCGGTTTGGGCGAGTTCAGTTTCTGGGGCGACTACGCCCGCTCCCCTTTCGACCCCGAAAAATCCCACGACTTGATCCTCGCCGCCCGCAAACTCTAACCCTCGTGTGTGTCGCTTTGCCACATTCAGTTCAGACTTCATCCGCAGAGCAGGTGGCTTGGTGAGTGGGCCTGCCTGCGAGGGCAGGGTCCCGCAGGGCGGTATCGACGCTCGCCACACTTCTGGTTCCAGCCCCGCGGGGGCGCAGCTATTCTTCGGGCTCCTCGGGCGGGCTCGAAGGGGAATTCGGCAGGAGTTTGTTGAGCCCCTCGAGCACGTGGCGCTCCTGCGGAGAGAACCGCTGCTGAACCTCGGGACTGGCCAAGTAACGCTGCCGTTGGTCGGGAGGAAGGTCGCGAAGCTGCCGGAAAGCTTGCATAACGGCTTGGCGGCGGTCGGGCCTGAGCTCGCGCCACTCGGGGAATACGGCGCGCGCTTCTTGTCGCTGGGCAGGAGAAAGGCCTCGAAAGATCCCTTCGCGCTCGCGAAACAGATCCTGCTGCTCGGGGGTCAGGGCATTCCAGCGCCGCAACCGCTCGCGGATAAGCCGTTGACGCGCCGGAGGCAGCCGCCGGAACCGAGGATTCTCCGCCATAAAGCGTTCCTGCTCGGCGGGCGGCAGGTCACGCAGTCGCCGGAAGAATCCCGCTCGCTGGCCGGCCAGTGGCCCGCGGCCCTGGCCCATGCGGGGAGCTTGCACCGGGTACCAACGAGCAGCTCCCATGTCCCGCTGGCCAGCAAGCAGGGTTGGGGCCAGAAGGAACGCGAGCAGTAAGACCGTGGCCAGTTCTGGACCGCACTGGCGGCGCCGTTCTTTCCCACCCGGAGAGGTTGCCGCCAGCTCAGTTAGCAACCCTGGCGCCTTTCTTGGGAAGCTCCGAAAGTACATCGAAGTCCGCGACCAAATCATAATCATCCAACGCCCGGGCGTCTTCGTCTTCGCTCGGGGAAACACCCGCCGATTGCAGCTCCGTCGCCGGCATCCTTGGCTTCTCGGTCTGACGGGGCGTAACGGCCCGAGGATTCAGCTTCGCCACTTCTGCGGGAGCTTGCGCGGCGGTCGTCTGAGGGGGCTGCTGCGTCGCCAGCGTCGAAGGGGTGGAGACCGATCGATGCCTGTGGGTGAGCCACGCCACCCCGGCAATGACCAAAACCCCCAGCGAAGCCAGCGCCAAGCCTCGGACCCAGCCCAGACCCCAGAAACCCCGGGCCGCCCGGCGTGCTTCCTGCGCTTCCACGGCTTGGCGCACGCGCGCGTCAAACCAGGCCGAGGGCTCCTGGGGCTTCCACTCCTGCAGCACGGCGTCGAGCCGCTCGTAGTGATTCACGGCCTCGCGACACTGGGAGCATTCTCCCAAGTGCGTGCGGACCTGGGCCGCTTGCTGCTCCCCCAGCAGGCGGTGAGCGTAATTAAACAGACGTTCGCGATCAAGGCAATTCATATCTGGCCCTCCCGGAGCAGCGGCTCGAGGCGCAAGCGGAGCGTTTCGTAGGCCCGAAAGAGCAGCGATTTCACGGCGCTTTCGGAGACACTCAGAATTTGGGCAATCTGGCGGTAATCCGCTTCCTGGTACTTGTGCAGGATGACCGCCGCACGCTGATTCGCAGGCAAGGATTCTACGGCTTGGCGAATCAGGCGTTGACGGTCGCCCTCGAGCAGCTTTTGCTCAGCCGTCGGCTTAGGGTCGACGAACCGTTCGAAGGCAGGCCCACGATCAAGATCCTCGCTCGCGGGCTCAGGAACCTCGTCTTTCCGGTCCCGAATGGCATTGAGTGCCAAGTTCGTGGCGATGCGATAGAGCCAGGTGGTAAAACGCGCCTCGGGCTGGTAGCGCTCCCGCGCCCTGTAAATGCGCAGAAAAGCCTCCTGGGCCAGGTCTTCCGCCAACGCGCGGTCGCGCACCATGCGATGGAAAAAGCCCACCAGCGGGAGGCGGTAACGGCGCAGCAGCGTCTCAAAGGAGGCGGCATCACCGGCGCGGACCCGCAGCATCAGCTCGAGGTCGGACTCCATGGCCATGGTTGCCACATTATATACAACACTTTGCCCGTGAAAGAGTTGCGGAGATTGCGCAAAAATCCGGAGACCGTAGTCAAGTTATCGTGCCCGGGGACGACGAGCCATCTGATTGGCGCCGGATCTGGACAAATGTGCCATGTTCTCCGCCTGGGAAGGGCAGCCGGAACCCGAGACTGAAGCCCACTGGGATCGCACTGACAAATAGTCGACGACGCGGGCCGCCGCGGCCAGCCTGACCGCTACCCCTTTCTGCTCCCATCGCGTATCATGCCATGGGGATTAGACGCGCTCATCCAGCGCCGGGGCTCTCTCATGACGAATAACGCCGAAGTCCTGAATTCCATTCGAAGAATCGCCTTGACCGCGCCGGACGCGCCTTCGCTGTTGACCGAGGTCGTCAAGTTGTTGCAGCGCGAGCGGCCGCATTACCACTGGGTGGGCGTCTACTTGCTTCAGGGTCAGGAACTCGTCCTGGGTCCCTACGTGGGCAAGCCCACGCCCCACACCCGAATCCCCCTGAACAAAGGCGTTTGCGGCGCGGCGGCCTCCACGGGCGAGACCATCATCGTGGACAACGTGAACTCCGACCCGCGTTACCTGGCGTGTAGCCTCGAGACGCGCTCGGAAATCGTCGTCCCCATCAGCCACGAGGGCCGCATTCTGGGCGAGATTGATATCGACAGCGACGCGCCCGGCGCGTTCACGCCTGATGATCGGGAATTGTTGGAGGCCGTAGCGGGACTCATCGCTGGGAAGATCTAGTCCGCCGCCCTCGAACTTCGGGGGGACGAGGCGCCCTTGAAGGGCGGCATCGCGGTTTCGTGAACTGCAGGACAACTCCCGGCTAGCAAGCTGCCGCACTCCAACCATCGCCCGCCATTAAGACCGGCGAGTCTCGGGCCACGGCGACCATCCTCGGAACGACAAGCTGGCCGGCAGCACGACTGGATTCCCGCTGGAGCCTGCCCCGACTGCTTCGGGGCGGGAATGACTGTTGCTGATCGCTGAAAGCTGATTGCTGCTGGGAAACCAGCCTTCCCCACCGCCCGAGCCTTTCCTCTGCTACAATCTCTTGCCCTGATGACCGAGCAGAAACCCATCCTGGTCACGGCCGGCATCATACGGAGTGGCGACCGCATCCTGATCTGCCAGCGCCACCGCTCAGACGCCTACGGGCTCCAGTGGGAGTTCCCGGGTGGCAAAGTGAGACACGCAGAGGAACTGCCCGCCTCGCTCGCCCGCGAACTGGAAGAAGAACTGGCCATTCAGGCGGAGATCGGCCCGGAAGTTTTTCGCCTGCGCCATCGTTATCCGGACCGTTACGTGGAAGTTGTGTTTTTCGGGATTGCCCGCTACCGCGGCGAGGTGCGCAACCAGGTTTTCGAAGCCATTGAATGGGCGCATCGATCGAGACTCGCTGAGTACAACTTCCTGGAAGCTGACCGTGAACTGGTAAACCGCATTTCCAAGGGGGAGATTGTCTAGTGTCGTGAGTCCGAAGTTCGTTGATCAACTCAGCCCGCATAGCGGGCGAAAGAAGGTAGCCCACGGCGTGAGAGTCTGTGTGAAAACCTCAGATTTCACGCCTTCGCGAACAGAGATTCAATGACTTGCATTGTGGAAAAGGACGAAAAACCGAGTTTTCACACAGACTCTGACGCCCTGGGCTACGATCTTGCGCCCCTAACGGGGCTGCGGGACCGACCCCCGAAGCGAGACTCTGTCAGCTAGCTTCTGACTCAGGACACCAGAAATCTCAGCTCGCGAAGTTGGTGTGAATGAATCGAGTTTTCCATCCCCGGTCCGACGCCGCGCGGCCCGCACGGCGCGTGAGGAGAACCTGGTGCACGGGTCTCTTCGTCACGGCTGCCGTGTTTTTGCACGCCGCAATTCTGTGCGCTCAAGTCGAGACGGTGGAGAATCCCCGCTCGGCCCCCATCTGGGTCAGCCGCCTCGGCCGTGTCGAGGGACATCTAGCTTTGAACTATTCCTCGAACGGGGCCTTCTCGCCTGACAGTTCCCTGCTCGCCGTTGCGAGTGAAGACAAAGTGGTTCTGATGAACCTGCGCACGGGCGACCTCCAAAGGGTCTTGAAGCCGCACCTGCCGGAGATCGAAGACCTGGACATCCGCTCCGCCGATTTTCTCGCCTCCAATCAGCTTTTTCTCCTGGCCAACGGAGTGTTTCACATCAAGGGCAAGGGGCAGGCAGCTCCCACTCCTCTGCTGGCGTTCCAATGGGACACCCTAGAGGACCGCCAGAGCGGGAAGCTGAACGTGGTCGGCGCCAAAGGCGGATTCAGTCCGGCGCGATACTTCCCGCAGATCGGCTATCTGGCGCTTTACAAGGACAGCAGCTTCGACCTTTGGAATCCGCGCACGGGCGGCGGTGGGCGCCTCACCGTCTCCGGCCTGACCCAGATTGCCAACCTGTACGAGTTTTCTCCGGACGGCCATTGGCTGCTGCTGGCGCAGATTCAAACCAGCTCGACCGCTGATCCCACGGTGGTGGAATTGAAGGACCACAAGTTTGTGGACTCCCTGCGCGGGCACCAGGGGACTGTCTTGAGCATGGCCTTCTCCCGCGACAACAAAAAAGTCGTGACCGCGTGCGAAGACGGCAAATTGCGCGTCTACTCGGTTGGCGACTGGAAGCTGCTCGAAACCCTCACAGGACATCAGGGGCCGGTACACCGGGCGGAGTTCTCTCCCAACGGGGAGTGGATCGCCTCGGCTGGGGAGGACCAAACCGTGCGCGTGTGGTCGGCGGAAGATGGGTCATTGCTGCAGACCTTACAGGAAAGCCGGGAACCACTGCTCAGCGTGGCCTTTTCCCCGGATAGCAGGTACATCGCAGCATCCTCAGAAAAAGTCGTGCTCGCCTGGGAGCGGCAGGGCGGGAATTAGTCGGGGCTCGGGGTTGGGGACTAGGGATTCGGGCAAAACCCGCAGCGGGAATCCCTGAGCGGGCGCCGCCATTGCGCGTCAAGAAAGCGCGCCTCCCGGTGCCGCTGACCAAGAAAGGGCCACGGATTCGGGGGCGGGTTTCGGATTCTCCGATTTTCCGAATCCCCAATCCCGAAGCCCGAGTCCCGAATGTCGACTTGTGCTAAAATTGCGTCTGATCAAGCAATTCAAGGGCTCGCGCAAAGCAGAATCCTTATGCCCAAAATTGGGATGGTGAGTCTGGGTTGCCCCAAGAACCTTGTGGACAGCGAGGTGATGCTGGGAATTCTGGCGCGCCAGGGTTACGAGCTGACGCCGCGCCCCGAACAGGCCGACGTCATCATCGTCAACACCTGCGCCTTCATCGAGCCCGCCAAGCGGGAATCCATCAACTCGATCCTGGAAATGGCCGAGTACAAGAAATTTGGCGCCGCTAAGAAGCTAGTGGTGGCCGGATGCCTGGTGGAACGATATTGGCAGGAAATTCTGAAGGAAATTCCGGAAGTGGATTTTGTGATCGGCACGAACGAGCTTGAGCGCGTGCTGGAAGCCTGCGGAGACTCAGGCACCCGGCGTTCCGCGGACGCGCCCGCGGAGCCTTACCTCTATCACGAGTTCACGCCGCGCCTGCTCTCCACGCCGGCTTATTCCGCGTACCTGAAGATCGCCGAGGGGTGCGACCATCCGTGCTCTTTCTGCGTAATTCCGCAGATGCGCGGCCGCTTCCGCTCGCGGCGCTTCGCTTCGGTGATTCGCGAGGCCGAGAACCTGGCGCGGCAGGGGGTGCGGGAAATCACCATCGTCGGCCAGGACACCACGAGCTACGCTGAAGACCTGGGGCTCCGCGACGGCTTGGCTTCCCTGCTGCGGGAACTGGGGAATATTCCGGAGCTCGTCTGGGTGCGCTTTCTCTATTGCTATCCAAACCGGGTGACGGAAGCCTTGATCGCTGCCGTGGCGGAAACCCCGAAGGTGGCGAAGTATCTCGACATTCCGCTGCAGCACTCGAGCGCCCGCGTCCTGAAACTGATGCGCCGCGGCTCCAGCGGCCGACAATTCCTGCGCATGCTGGAGAAAATCCGCGCCGCCATCCCCGGCGTGGCGCTGCGGACATCGTTTATCGTGGGCTTTCCCGGCGAGAGCGAGGACGATTTCAAGGCGCTGCTGGATTTTGTCGCGGCGGCAGAGCTTGACCATCTGGGCGTCTTCCTCTATTCCAACGAGGAAAGCAGCAGGAGTTTTGAGTTGTCGGACCAGGTGGCGCCACAAGTGGCCCGCCGGCGCCAGAGGCAATTAATGGCGATGCAGCGGAAGATTTCTCGGTGTAAGTTGCGGAGGATGGTGGGAGAATCCCTGCCGGTGCTGGTGGAAGGGCGGTCGGAGGAAACCGAGTTGCTCTATCAGGGCCGCAGCGAGCGGCAGGCGCCGGGAATCGACGGCAGCGTGCTGATCAACGATTTCGCCGGTCCTGCGCCACAGGCAGGGGATTTCCGCTGGGCTACCGTCACGGGGGCGGGCGACTACGATCTGGTCGCGCGCCTGGAAGCACGAGTTTTTGCCGAGAGGCCGACTCCGGCAACGCCCGTACCGGCCGGAAGCCCGCTGGTGCCGTTCCAACCTAATCCGCCGATGTGTGGCCCCTTCAGTCTGCGCGGCCAGAAGGATGGCCCTTCGCAGAGAGGTTAGGTAAGACAGGTTGGAACGGCACTGGTTCTGGTCCAATCGCCGGCGGCGGCCCCGTCGAGCTGATGTGCGGCCATGCGTTGCCCTATCTGCAGGAAAAGCGTGACGTGGGAGGGCAATCCGTTCCGCCCCTTCTGTAGTGAGCGGTGCAAGCTGATCGATCTGGACAATTGGTTGGCGGAACGCTACCGAATCTCGCCGCCCGTCGAAACCGGGGAGAAGAACGCGTCCGCGGAGAATCCCGTGCCCGACACCGAGGGGGATCGTGACTGAAAGGCGCGCGGGGTGGGCCGTCTGGATTGCGACCGCGGCAGGTGCGGGTTACTTTCCCATTGCGCCGGGCACGGCGGGATCCGCGGTGGGTGTCGTCCTCGTTGTGGGCCTGGCCCGGTTGCACCTGGAGCGTGCCTGGCCCAGCATCATACTCGGTGGCGTTTCTCTGCTGCTGTTTGGGTTGGGAGTGTGGGCGGGGGGAGAAGCGGAAAAGTTCTTTGGCCGCGTCGACCCTGGCCCGGTCGTAATCGACGAAGTAATGGGCCAGATGTTGACGTTTCTGCTGGTCCCGCACGCCACGTGGAAATGGCTGCTGGGTGGATTCCTATTGTTCCGCGCCTTCGATATTGTCAAGCCGTTTCCAGCCCGGCAGGCAGAGCGAATTCCGCGAGGGTGGGGTATCATGATAGATGACGCAGTCGCGGGCCTGTACGCCCTGGCCGTGCTGACCGTGTCGAAATTGGTCTTGCGCTGAGTTTGTGGAGAATAGGGGGAGAAGCCAGAACACTCTATGGGCAAAGCAGGAGGAACAGCGAAGGACCGGCCTCACATCGCCAGCGTCATACCGCGCGCCGCCATACCGGGAGGAGAGATTTCCATCCTAGGGAGCGGTCTGGCTGAGGACGGCCGCCGTCGGCCGCTGGTGCGCTTTGGCGATCAGCCGGGCAGCTTGCTGCTCAGTTCTCCGAGCCGCTTGGTTGTTCGCGTCCCGGATGACGTGGTCAGCGAGAACCTGACCGTGGACACCGGCTCCGCGGTGAGCGCCCCCGCCTCGGTCGTGGTGGGCGTGACCATTGCCGAAAACCTGCACCCCGTGGCCAACCCTGCGCTGGATCCTGCCGGCAATGTCTTCACGACTTTCAGTGGCAGCCGGGGACAGAAAGTTGCGACTTCCGTGTTCAAGATCGATTTGAACAGGGTGACGCATCCGTTTCTGCATGAGGTGATGAACGCCACGGGCCTGGCCTTCGACCGCGAGGGATACCTCTACGTGTCGAGCCGCGTGGAAGGGGCGATTTACAGGGTGACGCCCGACGGCCAGCACTCCGCGTACGCTGAGGGGATGGGCGTGGCGACCGGAATCGCCTTCGATCAGGAACACAACCTTTACGTCGGCGACCGCACCGGCACGATCTTCAAGATCAGCCCTGATCGCCAGATTTTTGTGTTCGCCACCATCGAGCCTAGCCTGGCGGCTTACCACCTGGCCTTTGGCCCTGACGACCATCTCTACTTGACGGGGCCCACGACTTCCAGCTTCGATCACGTGCTACGTGTCTCTCCGGCGGGTAAGGTCGAGTCTTTCTATCGAGGCCTGGGGCGACCGCAGGGATTGGCCTTCGACGTGGAGGGGAATCTTTATGTGGCGGCTTCGCTGGCAGGAAAGCGCGGCGTGGTGCGCTTGACCCCCGATGCCGAGGCGGAGTTGGTCGTCTCCGGGTACAACATCGTCGGCTTGGCCTTCGGCCGCCATGGATCGATGATCCTCGCCACCAATAGTTCGCTGGTCGATGTCCCCATGGGCGTCGAGGGCAGGCCGCTGGTGAAGTAGCTTGCTCATGCTTATCCGGTTGTTTCAGCAAGCCCCAATTAGTAGTATATGGGCATGCCGCGCCCAGCGTTTCCGAAAACCTTGCGCGAGTTTCAGTCGATGTTCGCTACCGAAGAGGCTTGCCAGAAGTATCTGGCTGAGTGCCGCTGGCCGGACGGCTTC
>JAIQEZ010000186.1 GCA_020073545.1 Terriglobia bacterium
GGATCGGCCGCACGCGCGGCAGGGCGAGGGCGTGAGCGCGCGCCTGGACGCCGGTTCCGACGACGACCAGCACGCGCGCCTCCTCGGGTGCCAGGAGGCGGGCGGACAAAGCCGACCCCGCCGCAGTTCGCGTCGCCGTGATGAATGTTCCATCCATCATGGCGCGGGGTGAACCGGTCTCCGCGTCGAAAACCAGAATCACGGCTTGGTGGCTCGGCACGCCTCGCGCCGCGTTCTCGGGAAAAACGCTGACGAGCTTGGTGGAAAGCGTGCGCGCGGAACCTAGATACACCGGCATGGCGGCCAGCAGACCACTGTGCTCGCGCACCAGCGTCACGATGCGCGGCGGCATGGAGACGCGTCCCGCGCTCAGTTCGGCCATGGCCGGCGCGAGCGCCTCGATCAAGCGGTCGAGATCGAGCAGGCTTTCGACTTCGCGGCGGTTCAGAAGGAGCATAGGGGGTGTCCGCCTCGCGCCAGCATCGGGCGTCACTGCCCCGAGGACAGGAAGGAGACCTCATCGAGCTGAATGAAATCCTGGACGATGGGCTCGGCGGACTGGTCCATTTCCTTGGTCGGCCCAAAAAAACCCACGTGGCCGTCCACCAAGAACACCACGCGGTCGGCGAGCTTGCGCGCCAGCTTCATGTCGTGCGTAACCACGATCGAAGTGAGACCGGTCTGGCGCTTGAGCTTCAGGATCAAGTCGCTGATCATCTGCGCCATCAGCGGATCGACCATGGTGGTGGGCTCGTCGTAGAGAATGCACTCCGGCTCCGCAGCCAGCGCGCGCGCAATCGCTACGGCGCGTTTCATGCCGGTGCTCAGGTCGGGAGGCATCAGCTCGCGCATGCCTTCCAGCTCCACGCGCGCCAGCAGGTCGTCCACGCGCTTCTGAATCTCGTTCTCATCCACGGCGAGCCCGCGCGCGGCGCGCTCGCGTAACGGGTAGGCAATGTTCTCCCCTACGGTAAGCGAATCGAAAAGCGCGCCGGATTGAAAGACCATGGTCACACGCCGGCGGACGTCCACCAGTTCTTCTTCGCTCAGCGCTGTGACCTCGCGCCCCGCCACGAACACCTGCCCCGCGTCCGGTTTCAGGAAACCCAGGATGTGCTTGAGCGTCACGCTCTTGCCCACGCCGCTACGCCCCAGCACCGCCACCATTTCGCCGCGCCGCACCTGGAAGCTTACGTCTTCGAGCACCGGCTGTTCGTCAAAGGCCTTGTACACATGACGGAACTCGATGTACGGATTGTCGGATGCCCTGGGCTTTGGCTCGTCAGTCATACGCAACAATTATGAATTATGAAGCCGGAATTATGAAGATGAATTGCGAAGCCCCTTGTCGGCAATCTCCTTGCATCCGTGCTTGGAGCGTTCATAATTCATAATTCGGAATTCATAATTTACTCAGTATTTCCACAAGAAGTAAATCGTCATTCCAGTCCCGACGCTGATGACGGCGGCGCGGACCCAGCGCGGATCGAGCTTCTGCGCGAAGTGTGCGCCGCCGTAGCCACCGGCGATGGCGCCGACAATCATCAGGAGGGCCTGTGGCCACTCCACCTTCCCCGCCGCGACGAACGTCACCACCGCGGCGCCGTTGATGGAGGCGGCGAGCAGCGCCTTCAAACCATTCATGGCGTGGATGTCTTCCATGCGGATGATCTCCAGCATGGCCAGCATCAGGATGCCGATGCCGCCGCCAAAGAATCCGCCATATATCGAAATCAGCAGTTGCACCAGCGCGATGCCCGCGATCGTGGGCCAGGAGGGAGGCCCCGTGCTTTTGATCAGGTGGCTTAGTTTCTGGGTCAGGCGTTTGCCAAACGCAAAGAGCAGCGTGGCGATTCCGAATAGGTAGGAAACCAGATGCATGAAAGTCGTCTGCGGCGTGTGTAGAAGCAGTACGGCGCCCAGCACGCCGCCGATCACGCTGATGGTCACCAGCGGCGCCATCACGCGAGCGGACCTCGGCAAGCGCTCGCGGTAAGCGCCGATGCTCGCCACCGCCCCGGGCCAGAGAGCCACCGTGTTGGTGGCATTGGCGGGTATGGGGGGAACCCCCGTGAAAATGAGAGCGGGAAAGGAAATGAAGCTGCCGCCGCCCGCCACGGAATTCATGATGCCAGCGAGCACGGCAGCGATGAAGAGCAGGATCCCATTGAAGAGAGTCATATTCGGCAGAACATATGCAGCGACGCCCGCAAAGATGGGAGTCAGCGCGAACCCAGCTTCAGCATAGCACGCAATGTGCCGTTGGTCCCGCGCTCCTCCTCGCCGCTTCGCAATCTTCCGGGGTATTCAGGTTCCGAAAGAGGCGAGGCTGAAAACCCCCGCGTGCGACCTCTGCCCAGGAGAGTACCCGGCAGCGCACGCGTTCGCAAAAGGCGCTCGTTTGGTTCTCCCCGGCCTCCCGGGACGAGCGAATCGCGCCCACCGTCCGCCGCCGGCTGCGTCATAACTCAAGGGGAAGGCAACTCCGGCGGCCGTGCCTCTTCCGTGCGCCTCAGGCCCGTCAGCAAGAATTTACCGTCGCTCGAAAAAGTGGGGTGATAGAAGTACTGCTTATCCGATAGCGGCAGCACGAGGCCGTAAGCCTCCGGCGACCCCGTGGGTGGTTCAGGCGCCTCGAACACGTGGTCGTCAAGAAATTCCGGCAGGGTGTCCTGAATGAAGTGGCGGAAGGCGTCCAGCGTGGGCGAGTCCGAACTAAGGAATTGCGCAGGCGCGATCAGCGCGTACGCCGAGCGGAAATCGTGCAGGTGGAGCGTGGAGATGAATCGATAGAGTGTGTAATCCTGGTTCGCGAAGTACTCGGTCTTCGCGGGCATGAAAGCCTTGCCGTCCCAGCGGTAGACCGCGCGCGCGTTGAAACCGCGATGGCCATTCCGCTCAAACTGCAGAAGGCCCGGGTCGGCGCGGCCCGTGACAATCATCCCCGCGGCTGCGGCACTGCGGTCCTGGAAATCCACTCGACCTTGGATCAGGGGCTGGTACCGACTGTCGTCCGCCTGAGCATCCCACAACAGCGCCGCCGCGTGATCCTTGATCTGGAACACCGCGGGATAAGCGGCCGCGGGGTCGCCCTCCCAGGTCACCACGGCGATACCTCGCCCCACCGATTTCCCTAGATTGATCGCGAGAAAGGTGGAATCCTCGATCCCACTCACCAGGCGCGAGGCCTTCCAGCGCGCACCGTCCCAACAGAGCAGATAAACACCCCAGAGGGGCCCTGAGTCGGGAGCCGGCGCAAGCTCCGCGGCCACCTCCACGTCCGAAATTGCCCACTTCAACACCATTTCCGGGACGCCGTCGCCGTCCAAATCGCCCAAGGAGGTGAGCGTGTTGGGCGGCCCGCCCGCCGGAGCGCCCTCCGGTTTCTCGGCAACGTGCAGAGCCTTCGACAAGGCGCGGACATCCGGCGTCGTCACACTCTGAGCGACCGCCGCTACCTGCGGGAGAACCGCATCTTCAACTACCTGGGCGGATGGAGCCTTGGCCGGGGGCACTTCTTCATCTTCATCCTGCGCGCGAGCGAAGGCCGGCAACATGAGAAGGAAAACGGCCAAGGCCACGCACGCGAGGCCACCAGAAGGGGCCAGCAGAACCGGTCTTGAACGATACAGGCGCGGTCGATATCCCATGACGATGCGCCATTATAGGACAAGGGGGGTTTTTGGACAAATCTCATTCACAAGGCGATCGTCAAGCTGCCCTGGCTGTCTCAGTCACATCCTGACAACAACTTAAGATACTTTAATTCAGTGAGTTACAATGTACACTTGGTACCCTTCATCAAGGACCAGCGCAATTAGCACTCGACCTAGAAGAGTGCTAATTGCTTGATTTCAGGCCAGATTCGAAACTTGACAAACAAGCGCTCAACTAGTAAATTAGCACTCTCGATAGGCGAGTGCTAGGCACCGCGAACCCAATCGCGGGTCAGCATCAAAGGCACCAAACTCAAGGATCAATGCCACTGGCCCGAGGGGCTTCCGGGCGAAGGGGAAACTCGCTGAAGCACCGGAGATTCGAATCTCGGGTCAAAACTGAGGAGGAAAGGAGAATTAAACATGAGGGTACGACCTCTTCATGATCGAATCATAGTGAAGCGGGTAGAGGAGAAAGAATCCGTCAAAGGCGGCATCATCATCCCCGACACGGCGAAAGAAAAGCCGCAGGAGGGCGAAGTGATCGCCGCTGGACACGGGAAGAAGACGGAAGAGGGTAAGGTTATCCCCCTGGACGTGAAAGCGGGCGACCGCATCCTCTTTGGCAAGTACTCCGGCACGGAGATCAAGATCGAAGATCAGGAGTATCTGATCCTGCGTGAGGAAGAAGTGCTCGGGGTGATCGAAAGCGCGAAGGCTGCGGCGGGAAAGAAGTAAGCCCGGCCGGAAATTCGCCGCAGCGAAGCGCGCCGGAAAACGCGAGCCACGCTGTGGTGGCGAGATCGAACTCATCACCTCCGCTGCCTGCTCCGGAAGCAGGGGGGAGGAAAGGAATTGGAGGGAGGTAAGATGGCAAACGCAAAACAGATTGTGCACGGCGAAGACAGTCGCCAAGCCATTCTCAGGGGCGTGAATAAGCTGGCGGACGCCGTGAAGGTGACGCTGGGTCCCAAAGGCCGCAACGTGGTCCTGGACAAGAAATTCGGCTCGCCCATGATCACCAAGGACGGCGTGACCGTGGCGAAGGAAATCGAATTGAAGGATCCTCTGGAAAACATGGGCGCCCAGATGGTGCGGGAAGTGGCCTCCAAGACCTCCGACGTGGCCGGCGACGGCACCACTACGGCGACGGTCCTGGCGCAGGCGATTTACCGCGAGGGCGTGAAGACCGTGGCAGCGGGCGCCAATCCCATGGCCATCAAGCGGGGCATTGAGATGGCCGTGCGCAGCGTCTGCGGATACGACGAAACCCAGAAAGACGGTTCCAAGAAGCACGTGAAGGGCGAACTCGAGAAGCTCTCCAAGCCCGTCGAGGGCGCGATGATCGCGCAAGTGGGCGCGGTTTCCGCCAACAACGACTCGACCATCGGCAACATCATTGCCGAGGCCATGAAGAAGGTCGGCAAGGACGGCGTGATCACGGTCGAGGAAGCGAAGACCATGGAGACCACGCTCGAGGTCGTCGAGGGCATGCAGTTTGACCGCGGCTACCTTTCGCCCTACTTTGTCACCGATCCCGAGCGGATGGAGTGCGTGCTCGAAAACGCACTGGTTTTGATTCACGAAAAGAAGATCAGCTCCATGAAGGACCTGCTCCCGCTGCTCGAGCAGATTGCCAAGGCCGGCAAGCCGCTGGTGATCATCGCCGAGGAAGTCGAGGGCGAAGCGCTGGCCACGTTGGTCGTGAACAAGCTGCGCGGAACACTGCAGTGCTGCAGCGTAAAGGCGCCGGGCTTCGGCGATCGCCGCAAGGCCATGCTGGAGGATATCGCCATCCTCACCGGCGGCAAGGCGATCACGGAAGACCTGGGTATCAAGCTGGAGAACGTGAAGCTGGATGACCTGGGCCGCGCCAAGAAGATCACCGTGGACAAGGACAACACCACGATCGTGGAAGGCGGCGGCAAGTCGGCGGAGATCGAAGGCCGCGTCAAGCAGATCCGCACCCAGGTCGAGGACACCACCTCCGACTACGATCGCGAAAAGCTGCAGGAGCGCCTGGCGAAGCTGGTGGGTGGCGTCGCCCAGATCAAGGTGGGCGCCGCAACCGAGACCGAGATGAAGGAAAAGAAAGCTCGTGTCGAGGACGCCATGCACGCCACCAAGGCGGCCGTCGAGGAAGGTATTGTTCCCGGCGGAGGCGTGGCGATGGTGCGCAGCATTCCCGCGCTCGACAAACTCAAGGCCGAGGGCGATGAGCAGATCGGGATCGACATCGTCAAGCGGGCGCTCGAAGAGCCCCTGCGCCTGATCGCTGCCAATGCCGGACATGAAGGCGCCGTGGTCGCCGAGAAGGTCCGGAATAACAATAACGCCAACTTCGGCTTCGACGCGCAAACCGAAACCTTCGGCGACTTGGTCGCCGCGGGCGTCATCGATCCCACCAAGGTCGCCCGCACCGCGCTCCAGAACGCTGCCTCCATCGCCTCGCTCATGCTCACCACCGAGGCGATGGTCTGCGAGATCCCGGAGAAAGACGACAAGCACGCTGGACCTCCGGGAGGCGGCATGGGCGGGGGAATGTACTGAAGTAGCGGCGGGTTTATCCCGCCATCCAGCAAGTAGGCAGTAGGCAGAATGCAGTAGGCAGTAAAACCCAGGGCGGGGGGAACTTTCCCCGCCCCTTTTTGTCTTTCTACGGAAAACCAACCCTCGCCCCCTTGGAGTCCGTCTCAGAACTCAGGCGTAGCTGAGGTGAGGGAGAGGTGTTGGGCCTAAGCGTGACAGGGGTGCGGGTTTCCCGGCGCGCGGGGTGCGGGTTGAGGGGCCCTGC
>JAIQEZ010000039.1 GCA_020073545.1 Terriglobia bacterium
ACAACTTGATGCGGATGACGAAACTGCTGGGGGCGAACGCCTGAACGCCCTCCCGAAGCGTTACGGTCCGATCCAGAAAGCCGCAAGAACCCACAGAGTAAGGTGGGCGGGAGGGGTTCCGAACCGGCGCCCCTTCGGCTCCATCGCCGACTGGAGGTGCGGATTTTTTTGTTAACTGCCATTTTTCAGCGACCTGCTAGTAGCAGAAGGCCGCCCACACTCGCCGCGGCGAGCCAGTTTTTACGATGGGGACGCGGCACGCCCCGCCCCCGCGCGAACGCGTAGAGAACCGACCCCGCGACCAGAAACCGCGTGCCCGCCATAAAAAAGGGCGGGATCGTCTCGATCGCGAATTTGATCGCCAGGTAAGTCGATCCCCAGAGGAAATAGATGGCGGCGAATGCCAGCACAACTTTGACGGCCGGGGGATGGCCGGTTTTCGGATGGTCAACCACGCCGACCTCCTCTGCGGAGGGTCGAGGGACTATCCACTGGCAGGATCCCTGTCTCCTTCACGGTTTCAAGCACGATGGTCGTGCGCATGGCGTCTTGCGAATGTTGTTTCAGAACATCCCAAACGTCAAGATCGACCTCGATTGACCTGGGAGGCGCTTCTTGCCTCCTCCTGGGCCCCAGCCGCTCGACGCCCCCCGGCAAGGAACAGCCTTGACCTTTTGGAAGCGACTGGGAGTATGATGTGCTCGGCGTCAAGCAGCACTTCGCAGCGACAATGCAGAACCTCCCTTCCGCCCCGACTCTTGCCTTGTTTTTTGTTTTGGGAATGTTCTCACCCCAAACCCCTAATGTCCTGACTGCGGAGCTGAAGCCGGAAACGCTCGCAGCCTTTGGACGGTACGTGCAGGTCAGCGAGGTGCGCATCGAGAAAGAATTGACCCGGCCCGGGGCATTTCTCTACATCGAGGGGTTACCCGAACCCAAGCGTTCGGAAGCGCTTGGAATTGCACGAAGGGGCGAAGTCTATATGGAACAACTCCGCGCTCGGGACGCCTCGGGCACGCCGATCGAGGCCCCCGATGGGTTGATCCACCACTGGATCGGCGCAGTCTTCATCCCTGGAGTAAGCCTGCGGCAGGTCCTGAATTTGGTCGAAGACTATGACCATCATCAGGACATCTACAAACCCGAGGTTATCCGCTCGCGTTTAGTCAAACAGCAGGGAAACGATTATAGGATCTATTATCGGTTGAGGAAAAAGAAGGTCATCACGGTCACGCTGAACACCGACCATGACGTGCAGTACCTTCCTGTGGACTCGACGCATTGCCACAGCCGTTCCGTCGCAACGCGTATTGCTGAGGTCGTCGACGCCGACCAGCCCGACGAGCACGAAAAGCCCATAGGGCACGACGGCGGATTCCTGTGGCGCATGAACTCCTACTGGCGATTCGAGGAGAAAGACCAGGGCGTATACGTCGAGGTCGAATCTATTTCGCTGACGCGTGACATCCCGACAGGCTTTGGCTGGTTGATCAAACCGTTTGTGACCAGCATTCCGCGCGAATCCCTGCTCATGACGCTCGGCGCGACGCGCTCGGCCCTGGAAGCTCGCCTTCACGCCGCTCCACAAAAATAGACTGGCAGCGCCAATCCTGAAGCAACTCCCCGGCCTTGAGTCCGCCGATTACCGTTTGTAGGCAGTTCGCTTTGGCAAAGCAGGGCCGAAGGGCGTTCGGCCTTCCCGGGGCGAGCGCCGCGCGCCCTGCCATGGCAATCTTGGACCATTCTTGAACCCGCTGCTATGGTTCAGATCCATCATAGACTTGAAACTCGCGAATGCGGGGCACGTCGGTCGCCATCAGGATTCTCAGCCGCACACGCTCCGCAGTCGTTCTGCGGAATCTATCGATCTTCTTGTGGCCGAGGCTGGTTCCGGCGTGGAGGGTTTGCCAATTCCGGCCATCCCACGCTTGAATGTCGTACTTCTGGACTCGCTGCCCGTCATTTAGCCACTCCATCACCACCGTGCGATCAAAACCCATAGGCTTGGGAAAAGTCACTTCCAGGACGGCGCTATGCGAGTTGGCCGGACCTGACCAAAAGGTGTCAGGATCACCATCGAAGGCCCAAAGGGGACTTTCTGCAGAATCAGCTTGGCTGGTGTCTGTCCGCGCCAGATTGTTTCCGTAGATCTTCTGGATAGCCTGCCCAAACTCCCTCAGGCGCGCGACGTCAACGTTGGGCAGTAAACCACGATCATCCGGCGCGAGGCCCAGAACCAATTGGGCGCCTCTGCCGACAGAGGTATGGTAAATATCGAGCAGTTTCTGGAGCGATTTGAGGCTTGCCTCGTCGTGAGGATGCCAGAACCAATGCCGCTCATGCAACGGCGTATCGCATTCGGCCGGGCGCCAGCGCAGATAGCCGAGCCGATCCACAACGTTCCAGTTCTCTTCCGGCGCCACGCCGTCTTCATTCCCAACCCAACGAATGTCGCCCCAGGGCATGAACCCGACATCTGCGAAGATCAGCGTATTGGGCTGATACGTGCGCAGCGTGCGGACGTAGCGCTCGAAGTCATAGACGTGCCCTTCGCTGCCTGCACCGTCGAGCCACCACTCCACGATATCTCCGTACCTGGTCACCAGTTGCTCAAGGTGGGTATTGTAAAAGCGGTCATACGCTGCGCTCAAACGGTAAGACGGTTCGTGGCGGTCCCAGGGCGAAAGGTATACGCCGAACTTCAAGCCGTGCTTCCGGCAAGCCTCCGCAACGTCTCTCACCAAGTCCCCCTTGCCGTTCTTCCAGGGACCGCTTTCCACGCTGTACTTCGTTCGGTCACTCGGAAAGAGGCAAAAGCCATCGTGGTGCTTGGCGACGAGTATCAGGTATCGGGCGCCTGCAGCTTTCGCCGCAAGGACCCACTGCTCCGGATCAAGCTGTTTGGGGTTGAACACCGACGGATCAACCGTGCCATCACCCCACTCCTTGTCGGTAAAGGTGTTCAGGCCAAAGTGAATGATGACACCGATCTCCAGGTCCTGCCATTCAACCTGCTGGGGACGGGGCTTGATTTCCGAGAAATTCTGGCCTAGAGCTTGCGCCGCTGCGATCAGGAGCATGAGCGGCACGCGAACGTATATTCTGCGAGTCGGCATAGCAGCCTCATCTGGGAGAAGTCAAGGCGACGGATGGTAGTCGCTACGAAGACCGGCGTTCCAGTAAAGAGTATAACGCCGGCATCACCAGGAGCGTGATGAACGTGGAAACGGTCAGCCCGCCGATCACCGCCAGGGCGAGCGGCTTCTGCAATTCCGCCCCGGAGCCCAGGCCGAGAGCGAGAGGGAGCAATCCGAAGAGCGTGCAGAGTGTGGTCATGAGAATCGGCCGCACGCGGATCTTGCCGGCAGCCACCAATGCTTCGGCCAGGGGCATCCCTTGCTCTTCCCAAAGCTTGTGCACGTAATCGAAAAGGATGATGCCGTTTTTCACAACCAGCCCCACCATCAGGATGATTCCCATGAACGAGGAGACATTCAGGGCCGTCCCGGTGACCAGCAGCATGGCAAACACTCCCAGGACCGACAGCGGGGCGGCCGACATGATGATGAGCGCCGGCAGGAAAGCCCGGAACTGAATCACCAGGACAATGAAGACCGCGCCGAGCGCCAGCGCCAGAACGGAAAGCAAATCGCGGAAAGAGCTTTGCTGGCTCTCGTAGAGCCCGCCGATTTCGTAGGTGGTTCCCACCGGGAAACGGATGCTGCTCAGGACGCTCTGGACATCGCGGATGGCGCTTCCGAGCCCGCGATTTTCAAGTCGCGCCTGCAGATCCACCATCAATCGCCCGTTCTCGCGCAGCAATTCATTTTCTCCCTGCACGGATTCCATGCGAGCTAGTGCAGAGAGCGGCACGATCTGCTTCGCCGGCGCCAGAATGGGAAACTGGCGCACGTCATCGTAGTTGTAGCGAAACGAATCCGGAAAGCGCACGCGGATACCGATGGTCCGGTCGGTCTGCCGCAGCGCCGTTTCCTCCAATCCCAGGAGCCCGGCGCTCACCTGTTGCGAAACCTGCTCAACGGTCAAGCCCAGACGCCCGGCGGCAACGGCATCCACGTTGATGACGCTCTCGGGATTGCCTTTCTGAATTCCGATGAAATCAACAATCCCCGGAATCTGTTGAATCTTGGGCCCAATTTCATCCGCAAGCTGCTCGAGGACCTGCCTGTTGCTTCCAAAGATCTTTACTTCCACCGGGCTCGGATTGCCCTCCATGTCACCAATCATGTCTTGCAGGACTTGGATGAATTCGATGCGCACCCCGGGCACGGTCCGCAAGATATTCGCGCGGAGTGTGTCCATGGTCTCTTCGATTCCGCGCTTGCGCTGCGAGCGTGGTTTCAACTTGACGACGATTTCGCCGGTATTTTGCTCCGTGGCAAACGGCCCCATCTCCGCCCCGGTGCGCCGCAAGAAGGAAGCGGTCTCCGGCATGGCGCGAACCTGTTCCTCGATGAGGTGGTCAAGGCGATTGGTCTCCGCCAGTGAAGTCCCTGGAGGCGTCCAGTTGTCCAGGACGAACCCACCCTCGTCCATGCTCGGCAGAAATCCCGTTTCCAACCGCGTGTAAAGGAAAATGCTGAGCGCCATGGAAACTGCGACCGCAGCCGCTACCAGAGCGCGACGCCTAAGCGCCCAACGAACCAGCCATTCGTAACCACGGTAAACGGGCTGAATGAATCGCTCCGACTTCGGCTGGTGAAGTCGAGGCGACAGGAATTGCTCGGAGAGAAGAGGAATCAGCGTGAGGGCAAGGATCAGTGAGAGGGTTACGGAAATAACCAGCGTCAGGCAAAGCGCTGAGAAGAATTCACCCACCACGCCCTTGAGGAGGCTCAGCGGCGCAAAGACCACGACGGTGGTTGCCGTCGACCCGATCACTGGTCCCACCAGTTCCTGGGTGCCCTTCTCGGCAGCCTCGGGAGGGGAGTCGCCGAGGCCGAGGTGTCGATAGATGTTCTCAATGATGACAACGGCGTCATCGATGATCAGGCCGATGGCGATAGCCAACCCACCCAACGACATCAAATTCAGCGTGCCGCCAAAGAGTTTCATGAAAAAGAAAGTCCCCACGACAGCGATGGGCAGAGAGGTGGCGGCGATGATCGTCGACCGGCCTTCCCGAAGAAACACGAAGAGAATGAGTACGGCCAGTAAGCCGCCAATCAAAACTGCGTCGCGCACGCTGGCGACGGCCTCGCGGACGAATTCCGCCAGGTCGTACACGACCGACAGGTGCAGCGTCGAGGGAATCGCCGACCCCAAATGGGCGGCTAGCTCCTTCACTTGACCCGCAACCTCGAGGATGTTTCCTCCGATCTGCCTTGAAATGCTGATGAGCGCCCCCGGCTGGCCATTCCCATAGACGAGGATGCGCGGATCCTGGATGCCTTCGCGAACCTCCGCGACGTCGCGGAGGCGAATCGGTGATTGGTTCTCGACGGCCACAACGGTGTTGCGGATTTCCTCCAAATCGTGAAACTGGCCCGTGGCCAGAATGAGATATCGCGAGTAATCCTTGTCAAGTCTTCCCACGGAGTTGACTTGGTTGGTGGCACGCAGGCGGTCCGCAATTTCCAGCAGGGAGACCCGATGGGCGAGCATTTTCTGCGGGTCCACAATCACGGAAACTTCCCGCACCTCGCCCGCTTGCACTTCCACGAGCGATACACCCGGCACCCGGCTAAACAGTGGACGCAGGTCGTAGTAGGCGTCATCGCGTAAATCCGCGCCGGGCACGTTCCCGCTGAGAACCATCATCAGGATGGGCCAAGTCGTGGGCGTGATGCGTTCGACGGAAATTTCCGTATCGGGGGGGAGCTCGCCGCGCACGTCGCTGATTCGCGCCTGCATGAGCTGCAGGGCGTATTGCATGTCCATGTCGGGGTTGAACAGCACGGAAATCTCCGTCGCGCCCCGAATGGTGCGCGAACGCACGCGCTGCGCGCCCAGGACCGTCTTCGCCGACTCCTCCAGCGGCCGGGTCACGGTTAAGAGCATGTTTTGCGGGGAAAGGTCGCCCGAGTGCGCCAGGATGACGATGCGCGGGAACGACAACTCCGGATAAATGCCGCTGGGCAGACGATAAGCGGAAACCAAGCCGGCGATGATCAGGAGGGCCGTGAGCAGGTAGACGGCGCGGCGGTTCTGCCGGCAGAAGCGCACGACATTCATGGTTTGACCTTGATCTTTGCGCTCGCGCCCAGCCCGTACGCGCCGGTGAGAATCACGACTTCTCCTTCTCGCGCGCCGGAGAGCAACTCCACGCGGTCCTGAGTTTCGATTCCTAATTTCACGGGGACCGCCTCCGCCCTGTCTTCCTGAACGCGAAAGACGCGGGGCTGCCCGTCCGAATCGCGATAAATCGCCTGGGGCGCGACCACCAGCGCGTGCGCATGGGTCTCGAGGGGAACCTGCGCGGTCAGGAACATCCCGAGCCGCAGGAGGCCCGCCCCGTTAGCGATGCGAATCCTGACGAGCCCCACGTTGGTGGAGGGATCGACGGCGGGCGAGATCGCCACCACGCGGCCGGCAAAACCCTTGCTCGGAAGAGCGTCTGTCAAAACGCGCAGGGTCTGGCCCACGCGGATTTCCTGCAAATAGACCGCCGGCACATTCCCGAAGAGTTCCACCTCGGCTGTATCCGCCACTTCGAAGATCGGCTGCGTGCCTGTGCCGTCGACCTGCTCGCCAGCGCTTACCAAGCGCTTGACGACCGTTCCGCTGAGGGGAGCCTTCACTTCCGTTCGCGAAAGCTGCAGGCGCGCCAGCGCCAGCGCGGACTGGGCTTGCTTGAGCGCGGCTTCTGCCACACGCTCCTGCGTGGTGGCGTCCTGCACATCCTTGCGGGCCGCGATACCTCGCTGAAACAGGTTCTCGTTGCGCGTCCGGCCGGCACGCGCATTCTCGAGACTCGCCTTGGCCTGATCGACGCTTGCCTGGGCTTGCTGAAGCTGATCTCGGAAGGAGCGGTTGTCGATGTTTGCCAACACCGCGCCTTCCTTTACACGATCGCCTTCCGCCACCAACATTCCGGTGATGCGGCCTGGCACCAGAGCGCTCACTTTCACATCCTGATTGGGCAGGGCCGCAATGGTCCCGCTGACAGAAAGCATCAAACTGATATCGGCCCGGAGGACCTTGGTGAGCGTGACTTCGGCGACCGTCGTGGAAGAGTTATCGGAGTTCTCTTCACCCTCATTGCCTGCGGGTGGCTTCGAGCACGCCAGCAGGCTCAGCAGAGCGAGGACCATCGCGCCGCGATACAACGTGAGGCAAGAAGATGAGCGTGTCGTAGGCATGAGCATTCACTTCTGATCGATGGGTGTTCCCACAAGTTCTTCAACTCCCGCAAAAGTACTCTGGACACTCAAGAGACTCTGCAGGTAACTATGCTCCACGTCCTGAACGTTGCGCTGCGCTGTCAGAACCATCAGGATATCAGCTTTCCCGACACGGTAGCTTTCTTCCGCCAGGCTCTCGAGCTGCTGCGCCACGGGTACCAGGGATTCGCGGTACGTCTCGGCTTGCGTCCGCCGCGCGTCCAGGTCGTAATACGCGGTTTCAACCTGCGCCGCGACCGACCGCTTCGTGGCAGCTTCCTGAGCATCGAGCAGGCGCTGGGTGGCTAGGGATTGCGCGATCTCTCCCTGGTTGCGGGTGAATAAGGGCAGCACCAGCGAGAGCTGGCCGCGCGGCCCGACTCGGAAGTCGTGTGGGGCATTAAAATCCAACCCAAATTCAAAATCCAGATTCGGAATCCGCTCGGCTTTTAACAACGCACGACGACTTTCCTCGACCTTCTGCTCCTGCGCAACGTGTTGCAGATCCGGGTTGGAATTGTAAGCGAGTTGAATTAGTTCAGGAAGTGAAACGGTGGGTGGCAAGTCCTGAAGCGCCTCCCCAAGCTGCCATGGGGTCATGGCCGGCTCGTTGAGAAGGGCATTCAGTTGACTGAGCGAGACTCTCTCTTCTTGTTTCGCCACCTTGTAGTCTGACTGGGCGCGCGAGACTTCCAGCCCGGCCTGAATCACTTCCAGTTGCGGGACATCCCCGGCATCGAATCTTTCCTGGGCAATCTGGTGCAGCCGTTGGGCCAGCTCGAGGACGTGCTGCAGTCGCTGCGATTCTGCCTGCGAGAAGGAGAGTTGAAAGTAAGCCTCGCGCGTCCGCCGCCGGATTTGTCGCTCCAGGCCGCCAATCTCGAGGTCGGTCAGCGCCCCCTCCTGATTCGCCACGTCAATCCGCCGGCCGCGCTTCCCGCCGAACTCAAAGGGCTGGCCGACGAACCATCCTTCGTGTGGTTCGTCGCGCAAGGCAGTAAAGTTGAAAGTCGGGTTGGGTCTCTGGCGCGCGATCTGGACACCTGCCCGCGAGACCGCCTGCCGCGCGCGCGCCGCAATCAGGTCGAGGTTCTGCTTGGCCGCGAGATCCAGGGCCATCTGCAGTGAGAGTCGCGCCGTTTGCTGCGCCATCGCCGTCCCACACACCAACACCACGACGGCCGCCGCCCACGCCCATACCCTCCCGCTCATGGGGCACCACTCCCCTCGAAAAGTCTCGCTGGCTCTCACTTTGCCGCCCGAATCCCTCAAAGCATGGCCTAATCTTAACTGGACGATTCGAAAATGCCGAGAGTTTCTTTGAGGCCGAAGAAAACCCGAGCGCCGTCACCGCCGCAGCCATGCCAGGCAAGCTGACCAGGCACAAGCCGGACCTGCACAACACGCCACCCTTCGTTCCTGGCGAGGGCATGCGACCCGAGGCATTCTACCCCAGACGTCTCACGCTGCAAGCAGCGATCGGCACCCGCTGTGGGCACGCCGAGGCCAAATTACCGCCCTGGCATTCTTTCACTAGATTTCGTTTCCCGTCACGACTATTATCGCCCTCTCCTGAGCCGCTTCAGATCGGTCCCGGTCGCGGGCGCTTTCGGGATCGCTGCTCACAAGATGGTTTAGGGAGTTTCGATATGAAACGTCTACTGGTGACGTTGTTTGGTTTGCTCATGGCTTTGCCGGCATGGGCTCAGGCGCCTGCGGGGGGCGGCTGGGTCTCACTCTTCAACGGAAGGGACCTGAGCGGCTGGAAAAACAACGGACGAGAGAAGTGGGTTGTAGACGACGGCACGATCCTGGGCGAGAGCACCGTGGGTCACTACGGTTACCTCACCACGGAGAAAACCTACAGCGACTTTGTGCTGCGTCTGAAATTCAAGTGCGAGACCGACGGCAACAGTGGGGTGTTCACCCGCTCCCGCATCACTCGAAACTCCGCCGAGACCGGGCCGGATATTGAAGGCATGCAGGTGGAAGTCGATCCCACCCGGCACACGGGCGGGATCTATGAGAGCGGGCGTCGCGGCTGGGTGGCGATGCCCGTGCCCGCTGGCGAGCAGGCCATCAAGCCACGCGACTGGAACGATCTCGAAATCGCCGCGGAGGGCCGCCATTACGTCACCCGCTTGAATGGCGTGCAGTGCGTGGACTTCATGGATCCCGATCCAAAGTTCACGGAGGGCGTTATCGGTTTACAGCTCCACACGGGCGGCGGGGTGAAGATCCGCTTCAAGGACATTTACCTCCTGCCTCTCTCGACGAACCCCAGTATTACGCCCTCGAAATGAGAAGGCAAGGCACGATGGGTGAACGAGGATTGAACGCTTCCGAGGCATAACCCGCGTCATCGGCGCGGGGCAGGGAGATTCTCGACCCTCAGTTTTCAACCGGCTTAAAGGAGGATTTGAAATGATCGACCAATCCAAGAGCAAGCTTGACCGAAGGGAATTCCTGGGCGCGGCCGCGGCAGCGAGCTTTATGATCATCCAGCCGCAGCTTGTGCGTGGGACGGCGGCGAACTCCCAGGTTCGCTTGGGAATTCTCGGCTGTGGGGGCCGTGGCACGGCCGTGGGTTCAGGTTTCGTGCAAGATGCCGGGGCGCGGGTCACCGCCCTCGCCGACCTGTTCAGCGACCAACTGGAGGCTGCGCACAAGCACTTCGACGAAATCCAGCAGGCGAAGGGCTACGCCGCCATCGACTCTTCACAACTTTTCAAAGGCCCTCACGCTTACAAGGAAATCGCCGCCTCGAAAGAAGTGGATTTCATTCTCATCACCACCCCGCCCTACTTCCACCCGCAGCATCTTGAGACGGTGGTCGAAGCCGGCAAGCACGTCTATTGCGAGAAGCCTGTGGCTGTGGACGTGCCGGGAGCCCATCACGTCATCCGCATCGGCGAGAGGGCACAGGGCAAGCTGAGTCTCGACGTGGGATTCCAGATTCGCATGGCGCCGCCCATGGTGGAGTTGACGCGCCGCATCCACGAGGGCGCACTCGGTAAGATCGCTTGCGGCTTGGCTTACTACTATTGCGGTCACCTCGACCGGCCCGACTGGCCCAACGCCTCGCCCGAAGAGAAGCGGCTGCGCAACTGGGTTTGGGACCGCAAGCTTTCCGGCGACATCATTGTCGAGCAGAACATCCACGTCATCGACATGTGTAATTGGATGCTGCAGGGGCACCCCGAAAAGGCCATGGGTACAGGCGGCCGCAAAGTTCGCACGGACGCGGGCGATTGCTGGGACAACTTCAACGTGATCTTTGTCTACCCGGGCGAAGTGCAGATCAGCTTCGGCTCCAGCCAATTCAACGATCCCACTTTTGACGCCGCCGTCTGCCTGTTCGGAAGCGAGGGGAGTTCTGAGGCGCACTACGACTGGCGCGTCAACATCGCCGGCAAAAACAAATGGGATGCGGGGTTGGGGCCCGCCAAAGAGGCGGAGCAATTCTCCGCCGCAGGAAAGTTCAAGGGCTCGCTCGACCAAGCCGACCCCGAAAAGCAGAAGGCGTTTGTCGCCAGCATCACCAGCGGCCAGTTCCACAATCAAGCCGCGCTAGGCGCGGAATCGGCAATGAGCGCCATGCTCGGCCGCATGGCGGCTTACAGCGGCCAGCCGGCCACATGGGACGAACTGCAAAAGTCGAAAGAGGTGTACGAACCGAAGATCGATATCACGAAGCTCGCGTAATAGGTGTCAGGTTGTGGGTGCTAGGTGCTGGGGAAAACACCCAGAACCTCGCGCCTAACCCCTAAGCCCTAACCCCTGACACCTTGTTCTTGAGGAGGTCATCATGAACCAACATTCTTCGCGTCGAGATTTCTTGAAGGTTTCTGTGGGCGCCGTGTGCGCGGCTCCCCTTGCGTCGCTAGGTTCGGCAGCAGCAGGTCTTGCCAGCGCGCCGCCCGCAGCCGCTCCTGCCGGCGCGGGCCTCAAGAAGGCCGTGCAGATCTACATGCTTCCCAAGGGCCTAAGCTACGCTGACCGCTTCAAGCTTGCCCGCGATGTAGGCTTCGAGGCAGTGGAAGCCCAGACCATTAAAGACCAGAAAGAGGCCGAAGAGATTAAGAAGGCCTCGGAGGACGCCAAACTCCCTATCCACTCTGTAATGAACATGGACCACTGGGAGTATCCGCTCTCCTCGGGTGATCCCGCCGTGGTGCAGAAATCCTTGGACGGCATGAAGACTTCGCTCCACAACGCCAAGCTCTGGGGCGCGGATACCGTGCTCCTCGTCCCGGCGGTCGTGGATCCCCAGACGAGTTACCAGGACGCCTGGACGCGCTCGCAAGAGCAGATCCGCACGCTTTTCCGGCTGACGGAAGAATTGAAGGTCGTGATCGCCGTCGAAGAAGTGTGGAACAAGTTCCTGCTCAGTCCGCTCGAGATGGCGAAGTACGTGGACGAGTTCCGGAGTCCCTGGATCAAGTCCTACTTCGACGTCGGTAACGTCGTGCTCTATGGCTATCCGCAGGACTGGATTCACACCCTCGGCAAGCGCATCGCGAAAGTTCACCTGAAGGATTTCAAGGTGGAAGGCGAAAGCTGGAAGTGGACCAACCTCGGCGACGGCGCCGTTGACTGGGCGGCGGTCCGCAAGGCGTTCGCCGACGTTGGCTACACCGGCTACGCGACGACCGAGCTCGAGGCCGGCGACGAGGCTTACCTGCGCGACTTGAGCAAGCGCGTCGATAAACTCGTCCTGGGTTTGTAGCGTCGTTCAGGAACCGAGCCGCTTGCCACGAAGGTTGCCGGAGCTGTTCTGGCCTGCCCCCTATCATTCCCGCCCCGACGCAATCGGGGCAGGCTCCAGCGGGGATCCAGGCTCGCCGCCACGACCCATTCGCATCGACCATGGGGTGCCGCGTTCATCTCGCCCTCTGGATGTGTCGAGGCCAGGAATTGCAGCGCAAGGTTTGCCGTATAACCTTGCGGTTTTTCCACATCGTTTCGGCGCGCTGTCGGAAGGAGCACACGGCGAGGAGAGCGTCTGTTGTGGCAGCCCGCTCGCAGACTCAGTTCCTGCGATCAAACAGAGATGATGACCAAGCTCAGCGGCCAGGTGCTTGGGCCGCTGGACACACCAACTTATGGGAAGTGCCTCATGAAGAAAGCGATAGCGTTGTGCGTTTTTGTTTTCTTTGTTCTCCCGCTCTTCACGGGTCTTATTTTGTGCTGCGGAGCGGAAGCTCCCGCCTTTCGGCCTGACCAAGTGTGGCTTGACGCCAGTGGCCAACCCATCCAGGCCCACGGTGGGGGAATCCTTCAATACGGCGGGACCTACTTCTGGTTCGGAGAGAACAAAGCGGGAAAGACTTACAACCACCGCGTGGACGTCATCGGGGTCTCCTGCTACTCCTCACGCGACCTGTACCACTGGAACAATGAAGGCGTGGTCCTGCCTGCCGTGAAAAACGATCCTGCAAGCGACCTGGCGCCGTCCAAGGTATTGGAACGTCCCAAGGTGGTTTACGACCGCCACACCAAGCAGTTTGTGATGTGGATGCATGTGGACACCGCGGACTACAAGTACGCCCGCGCCGGGGTGGCGGTGAGCAACAAACCCACGGGACCTTACGAGTACCTGGGCAGCTTTCGGCCCGACAACTCCATGAGCCGTGACCTGACGGTCTTCCAGGATGACGATGGCAAAGCCTATCTCATCTTCGCGTCGGAGGATAACCGCACGATGCACATCACGCGACTCTCCGACAACTATCTCCGCCCTACGAATGAGACGGCGCGCGTCTTTATCGATCAATCCCGCGAAGCCCCGGCGATGTTCAAGCACGAGGGAAAGTATTTCCTGATCACTTCGGGGTGCACCGGCTGGGCTCCTAACGCTGCCCAGTACGCGGTGGCTACGAATATTATGGGTCCCTGGCGAATCAAAGGGAATCTTACCACCGGGCCAGGTTCGGAAACGACCTTCGGTGCACAGAGCACCTTCGTACTGCGGGTAGCAGGAAAGCCGGGAGCCTTTATTTTCCTGGCGGACTGCTGGAATCCCGACGACCTGGGAGATTCCCGCTACGTCTGGCTACCCATCGGCATCCATGGCGAGGATCTAAAGATAGAGTGGCGCGACCAATGGGATTTGTCAGTGTTTAAGTAGGACGGGCCTGAGAGTGAGGACGCATTGCGTTCTATCCGATAGGTCGCACTTGATGACAGAGCGGGCAGCCCGTACCTCGCGCCCCGCCGCGGCATGTATGCGCCAGCAGCGGCATTTCTCCTCGCAAACGGTTCTATCTTTGCGGTTTCAGGTAAATCACGCCCAGCGGGGGGAGGGTGAGTTCCACGTGGCAAGGCTGGTTATGCCACGCGAGGGGGAGGGCCTGGCGGCCCGCTCCATGGGTGACTCCGCTGCCGCCGAATTTCGCATCATCGGTATTCAGAATCTCGCGATAGAAGCACGCCTCCGGCACGCCCACAAGATAGCCCTGGCGCGGCACCGGCGTGAAGTTGCACACCACCACCAGATAGTCACCCGGTGTCTTGCCTTTGCGCAGGAAAGCGAGCACGGAATTGTCGGCATCGTGAGAATCGACCCATTCGAATCCCGTGTATTCGAAGTCGATTTCGTGCAGCGCCCGTTCCGCGCGGCAAAGGTGGTTCAGCTCCGCGACCAGTTCTTGCAGCTTGCGGTGGGGCTCGTAGTCGAGCAGGTTCCAGTCCAGGCTCTTCGCGGCGTCCCATTCGTTCCACTGTCCGAATTCCCCGCCCATGAAGAGCAGCTTCTTCCCCGGATGCGCGTAGAGAAAAGCGTAAAGCGCCCGCAGGTTCGCAAACTGCTGCCAGTAGTCGCCCGGCATTTTGGCCAGCAGCGCGCGCTTGCCGTGCACCACCTCGTCGTGCGAAAGCACCAGCACAAAGTTTTCGTTGAACGCGTAAAGCAACGAGAACGTCAGGTTGTTTTGGTGGTACTTGCGGAAGATGGGTTCGTTGGAAAAATACTGCAGCGTGTCGTGCATCCAGCCCATGTTCCACTTCAGGCTGAAGCCCAGCCCGCCGACGTAGGTGGGCCGCGAAACCATCGCCCACGCGGTCGATTCCTCCGCGATGGTCAGGATGCCGGGATGACACTGGTGGGCTAGTTCGTTGAAGCGCTTGACGAAGTCGATTGCCTCCAGGTTTTCGTTGCCCCCGAAGGCGTTCGGCACCCATTCTCCGGCCTTGCGCGAGTAGTCCAGATAGAGCATTGACGCCACCGCGTCCACGCGCAGGCCGTCGACGTGATACTTCTCCAGCCAAAACAGCGCGCTCGTCCAAAGGAAGTTTCTCACCTCGGTGCGGCCGTAGTTGAAGATGCGCGTGCCCCAATCCGGATGCTCGCGCAGGCGCGGATCCTCGTGCTCGAAAAGGTGCGTGCCGTCGAAAAACGCCAGGCCGTGGGCGTCGGAGGGGAAATGCGCCGGCACCCAGTCCAGGATCACGCCGATCCCGCGCTGGTGCAGGTGATCCACGAAGTACATGAAATCTTCCGGCGTGCCGTGCCGGCTGGTGGGGGCGAAATAGCCCGTGGTCTGGTAGCCCCACGATTCATCCAGTGGATGCTCCGTCACCGGCAGCAGCTGCACGTGCGTGAAGCCCATTTTCTGGACGTGGTCCGCCAGTTGCTCGGCAAGTTCGCGATAGTTCAGCACGCGATGGTTTTCTTCCGGCGCCCGCCGCCACGAGCCCAGGTGAACTTCGTACATCGCCACCGGCGCGTTCAAGCCCTGACGCGCGGAGCGCTCGGTCATCCATGCCTGGTCGTGCCAGGTGTAGCGGTTGATGTCGTAGACAACGGAGGCCGTCTTGGGCCGCAGCTCTGTATAGAAACCGAAGGGGTCGGTCTTCAGCCCCAGGTAATTATGGTAGCGCCCCTTGATTTCAAACTTGTAAATCTCCCCCTCCCGCAACTCGGGAATGAAAAGTTCCCACATGCCGCTCCCACCGCGCACGCGCATGGGGTGACGCCGGCCGTCCCAATCGTTGAAATTGCCCACTACGCTCACGCGCTGGGCGTTCGGCGCCCACACCGCAAACGCCACACCCCGCACGCCGGCGATTTCCGTCACATGTGCGCCCAGCTTCTCGTAAGTGTTGTGGTGCGTGCCCTCTGCCAGCAGGTGAAGATCGAAGTCCGACAAGAAAGGCGGGAATCGATAGGGATCCTCAAACTCGTGCTGGCCGGCGTATTCCGTCCGCAGGCGGTAGGGGAACATGGCTTGCTCGCCGGGGAAGACCGCTTCAAAGAATCCGTTCGGGTGAATTCGCTGGAGTGGTACAACGCTACCCTCGTCCTGCCCGCGCAGCACCCAGGCATGATCCGCGCGGGGCAGGAACGCGCGAATCGCGACGGCCGACTTGCCTTCCACCTCAACCAAGTGCATCCCCAGGATGTGGAAGGGGTCGGCGTGCTCGGCCCGCAGGATAAGCTCGATCTCCTCCAGCGATGCCGTGGTCTTAGCCAGGAGTTTAATTCGCGCTGCCATCTTTCCCATTCTACATGAGGAAACCGCCGAGCGGGGAGAAAGCCAGTGCCAGCCCGGCTCAGACGGCCAGGGAGGGCTCCGTCCCGCACTGCGGGAGGAGGCCTGGGCCCTCTCTTGCACGAAACCCGGTAACGGCGGGGTTGATACAGGCTGGGGAAAAACTCGTAGGCGCTCTCATTCTGAGGAGTCCCGCCCTGACGGCCGCGAGCGCGTAGCCGATGGCGAAGCCCGACTGCATCAGGCCCAACGCCTTGCCGCGATGCTGGGCGGACCAGGTTTCGGAAACGAGCGCCGCCGTGGCCCACTCGCCTGCCATGCCCAGCCCGACGCCGAGGCGGAGGGCTGCCAGTTCCCATACTCCGCGCGAGAAGCCGCACGCCGCGGTGAATACCGAATAGACAATGATGCTCGCCCTGAGCGCCGCCCGGCGGCCAATGCGATCGGCAAGGAGGCCGAACAGAATGCCGCCCAAGACGGAAGCGATGAGCGTGACGGAGGCGAGCAGGCCGGCTTACGAGGTGGTCAACTGCTACTCGCGCAGCAGTTCACGGATGCCCGTGGCGTAGAGCGTGACGTCCATGTCATCGAGCCTCCAGCCCAAGGTGCTGGCAGCCAGCGCGCGCCGTTCGCGCCACGAGCTGGAGACGAGAAATGCCAGAGGGTTTGAAGCCATCGGGAACCGGCAGTATACCTGAAGCGCGAGCCTAGGGGAGTGATGCAGGCTGGTTCGGCGCTGGGCCTTGCGGCCTGGAACCGGCCGGAATCCATTTCCCGCTTGTTTCGCCGGAGGGTTTATGGTAGGTATAGCCCGCCGGTCATTAGTGTGTAGAGTCCCAACCGCGAGTGAAGGTGCAATTGCAGCAGATCTCGATGGGCTTGGTCGTAGCCAGGCCACGCCATCATCTGTTTTGCGAAAGGAGATAAGCGCATGGCATTCTGTGCGAAGTGTGGTGCACAACTGGCCGAAGGTGTTACTTTCTGCGGCGGGTGTGGCGCGCCCGTGGGTGCGGCGCCGGGCGCGACGCCTCCCGCGGCAGCAAGTTCGGAGATGGCATCGAACGTGGCGGGGTTGTTGACTTACATCCTGGGGTTCATCACGGGGATCATTTTCCTGGTGATCGAGCCTTTTAAGAACGACAAGTTTGTGCGATTCCACGCCTTCCAGTCGATCTTTTTCAACGTGGCGATCGTGGCCTTCTGGATCATCTATACCATTCTCTCGACGATCCTAGGGATTGTTTCCTTCGGGGTCCTGGGGATCGTGATGGCGCTGGTGGGGCTGCTCATTTCGCTGTTGATCCTGGTGTACTGGATTTTCCTCATGTACAAGGCTTACAACTACGAGCAGTACATGATCCCCTACATCGGCCAATTGGCGGCGAAGCAAGCGGGGCTGTGACGCCGCGCGGACGGCGCGACATCTCAAGAGGTCGAGGGGCGGCGGGACATCTGCCGTCCCTTAACTTTCTGGGGACACTTCCAGACGCAACTCTCCGCATTTCCTCTTGACAATTGAAGCCTGGGGGCGCAATTTAGGACGTTTCGCCTGCGCCGGGTGAGGCCGGATGTGGGAATACGGGGAAACCTCACCCTCATGAATCATGGCTGTTCTGGTTTGTTTTCACGACCGGTGTTTCGACGGAGTATGCTCCGCGGCAGTCTTCACGCGCTTCTATCGGCAATGCGTCGACGCGAAGGCGGAATTCCGCTATCGCGGCCTGATGCACCGCGCCGGACAGTTGTTCGATGAGGGGCTGTTCGACGCGGAAGAGAACGTGATCGTTGATTTCAAGTATTCCAGCTCCGACCACCTGACGTGGTGGTTCGATCATCACCAAAGCGCTTTCCTTACCGAGGCGGACGCCGAGCACTTCCGGCGCGACCGGAGCGGGAAGAAATTCTACGGGCCGGACTTCCGCTCCTGCACCAAATTCATCGCGCACACCGCGAGCACGCGCTTCGGCTTCCGGGCGCCGGACCTGGAGGATTTGGTTCACTGGGCGGACCTGATCGACGGTGCACAATATCCGGATATTCGCACGGCCGTGGAAATGCACGAACCGGCCACACAGTTGACCCTGGTGATCGAGGGGGCGGGCGAAGCGGACTTCTGCGTGCGCCTGATTCCGGAACTTCTCTCGCGGCCGCTAAAGGAAATCGTCGCCCGTGCGCACATCCGGAAGGCCTTTGAAGACCTCTACAGTCAACATCTGAGGTCCATCGAGCTGATCCGTGGGCGCGCCGAACTGCACGACGGCGTGGTGTTCTTTGATGTCGCGGACCAGAACCTGGAGGGCTTCAACAAGTTCATTCCGTATTACCTTTTTCCTGGGGCGGTTTATAGCGTGGGTCTGAGCCGTTCGCAGGAGCGGATCAAGATCGCCGTAGGCAGCAACCCATGGAGCAGCGCCCCTAAGACGGCCAACCTGGCCAGCATCTGCGAGCGTTATGGAGGCGGCGGCCATGCCAAGGTGGCGGCGATCTCATTGCTTCCGACTGAGTTGGAGCGAGCGCGCAGCGTGGCGGCGCAGATTGTTCACGAGCTGCGCACCGGTTCCGGCTAGGCCGACAATCCGAGTTTGATTCTCCTGCCTGACGGGGTGCTGGAGCCTGCTCCCTCCCCCCTTTTCGCGCGGCGCGCCAGACAGATTCCGTGGGAACGGGGAAAGGAGGCCTTGCCCCGGGAGGGCCCCAGGCAAGGGGAAGCGAGACCCGGTCCGCAGGAATCCCCCTTGACTTTGCCCCCGACGGCGGGGCAGGGGAGCCTGCGGAAAGAACCGAGCGGCTTGATACCAACCAGAGCCTGTGGTAAGAAGGTATAGTCAATTCTATCCACGAGAGCCAGCCTCCTGGCGAACAGGCTGTTAGTGATTGACCAGTACGTGAGAGCGAGCCGGAGCGAAAGCGGAATCTCTTTTTGGGGTAAACTCGAGCTGATTCTCAAGTTGCACGCGCATCGACAGAAACCGATTTTACTTAGGTTGATAGTAACTGCAACCGGGGGAAGGTGATCGCCGTGGCCGAGACGACGGGAAGTGATCCGAAGGCCATTCATGTAAAGTTGTTTGGGATGTCGGACATGGGTCGCGTCCGCAAGAACAACGAAGACAATTTTGTGATCTGCAATCTTACGACGGGAGAAGTGGGCCTTTCGCCCGCGCTGCTCGAGCACGATGTGGGGCCGTTCGGGTCATTGTTCATGGTGGCGGACGGGATGGGTGGCGAATCGAGCGGCGAGGTTGCCAGCCAACTTGCCGCGGTCACCGTTCCCAAGCGCCTGTATGACAATTTGAAGTCGCTGGACACGGTCAGCGAGGCCAACTTCGTTATCCTTCTGCGCGAGGCCATTGAGTACGCCAATCAGATCATCTTTCAGAAGGCGCAGGCCAACCCTGCTTACCGTGGCATGGGGACCACGACGACGGCGGCGGCCCTCTTCGGTCAGTACCTCTTCGTGGGGCAAGTCGGAGATTCTCGCGCCTATCTGATCCGCAACAAACAGATCACCCAGTTGACCCGCGACCAGACGTTCCTGAACTACCTCAAAGAAATCGGCGCTGAGTTGCCGGCCGACCCTGAAAAGGACAGCCGCAAGAGCATCCTGACGCAGGCTGTGGGGAGCAGTGAGACGCTGGATGTGAAAGTCACCTACACGAAGGTGTACCAGGGAGACCGAATCCTGCTGTGCAGCGATGGGCTGTACAACATGGTACCCCTGCCCGATCTCCTGGAGACGGCCAGTCGAGAGGATGGGCTGGCCGGCGGGTGCAAAGCACTTATCGAAAAGGCCAACGCCAACGGCGGGACCGACAACATCACGCTGGTCATGGTGGATTTTTCAGGGCCAGGGCTTCCCCCGCCGGATGCTGCCGCGTCCGTCGATTGCAAAGAATTCAACGAAGAAGATTTTAAACCGCGCACGTAGAATCTCGAATTGGACTTGCGGAAGGGCCGTGCCCGCTCCTCGCTGGCAGGCGGGCGTACGGCTCAAAGCGGACGACGAGCTGACGCTTCCGCCCTGGTAGCGCGCTCACACGGACAGTGAGGTCCAAGGCCATGAAATGCTCGGGATGCGGCGAAGTGAATGAGGCAGGGTATCGGTTTTGCAGGGTTTGTGGCCACCCTCTGAGCGCGGCGGAGGAGGCTGCTGCCACGGTCGCCATCCCCGTGGGCCCAAGCCCCAGCGAGGAGGCGGCTCCCACCGTGGCAGTCTCGACTCCGTCCGCAGCTCCCCCCGCTTTTCGGTTGCTCGCCACCTCGGGGCTTCTCTCCGGGCGCAATTTCAGCATTACGTCCAAAGGGCTGACTATCGGCCGCGATCATACCAATTGCCAGGTGGTGCTGGCAGATGACCAGGTCTCTCGACAGCATGCCTGGATTGGATTGAACGATGCCGGCCAAGTGGTGATCCGCGACAAGAATTCCGCCAACGGAACGTACGTCAATCAAGCGCGCATTCAGGAAGTGGTTTTGAAACCGACCGATGAAATTTCCATCGGCGCGGGCGCCAAGCATCTGTTTCGCATCGAGAGTTTCGTCTCTGCCCCCGCTGCAAAGGCGCCGTCGGCGGGGCGCGTGGCGGCAGCCGTGGCGGAAGAGGGTCAGTACAGCACTTCCGTGTTGAGTCAGGTGGATATCGCGGCGGCACAGGAAGAGGAAAAAACCCGGGGCCGCACTGTGGCCATCAAGCTCACCGATCTGATGGCCCGGCCCCACGTCGAACTGATCGTTGACAAGTACGCCGTCAAGAGCGAGGACATTCCCGATACAGGGTTGGCTGTCGGCCGCGAGCCTTCCCGTTGCCAGGTGGTAATGGATCACCCCTCCGTGTCAGCGGTGCACGCGCAGTTTTCCGTCAAAGACGGGAAAGTCCAGCTAACCGATCAATCAACCAACGGGACCTTCGTCAACGGAATTCGGGTCAAGACTGCTGAACTGCATGACGGCGATTACGTTACCTTCGGGCGGTACGCCGGCAAGTCTCTGATCTTTCGCTCCGGTCTGGAGCCGCAACTCAAGCTGGAAAGTATCGACCTGACCAAAGACCACCTGGTTATCGGTCGTGACCCCGACTGCGACGTGATCGTCGCCCATCCCATCGTCTCGAAAAAGCATGCCGAGATCGTCAAGCAGAATGGCAAGATTCTGATCGTCGATCTGGGCTCCACCAACGGGACTTTTGTCAATGGCATTCGGATCAAACGCCACGAACTCCAGGAACTGGACCGCGTGGTGATCGGCCCCTCGGAGCTCCATTTCCGGGGTGGAACCCTCTCGCATGTTCCCGACCGGCGGGTCGTGCGGCTGGATTCCGTGCACCTGAATTTCCAGGTGAGGGATCGCAATACGGGCAAGCCCAAACTGCTGTTGGATGATCTTTCGCTGGTGGTCAAGCCGAAGGAACTGATTGGCCTGCTGGGGCCAAGCGGCGCGGGAAAATCCACTTTGATGAACGCGCTGAACGGCTTTGTGAAACCTACCTCCGGCAAGGTGCTCTACAATGGCGTGGAGTTGTATCAGAACCTGGAGGCGCTGAAATCCACCATCGGATTCGTTCCGCAGGAAGACATCATGCACCGCCAGCTCACGGTCCGCCACTGCCTCTACTACGCGGCGAGACTGCGGTTGCCGGACGATATTTCCGACGATGAAATCAACCACCGCGTGGAAGAGATGCTGGAAATCCTGAAACTGGAACCGCAGCGGTGGGATAACCCGGTGGCGACGCTGAGTGGGGGCCAACGCAAACGCGTCAGCCTGGGAATCGAGCTTCTCCCCAAGCCTGGCGTGCTGTTTCTGGATGAGCCCACGGCCGGCCTGGATCCGCGCACCGAGACGCTGATGATGATGCTTTTCCGGCAACTCGCCAACCAGGGCTCGACGATCATCATCACCACCCACTTGCTGGGGTCGTTCGGTGTGCTCGATAAAGTGGTGGTCCTCGTACAAGGGCGTCTTGCCTATTACGGCCCGGGAACGAAACTTCTGGAGTATTTCAAGGCCGAATCTCCGCCCGACGTTTACGATGACTTGACGGATAACAACACCGAACCTTACGCGAAGGAGCTGAAGAAGAGATTTCAGGAGTCGTCCCAATACCGGGACCTGGTGATCGAGCCGCAGAAAAGCATTCCGGCGGAGCGTCCGGCTGCTGCGGTCCCAGGTCAGGCCCGGCCCCAGGGAAAGGGATTCAGCCTGCGCCAGTTCAACACCCTGCTGCAGCGCAGCTGGGAACTGAAATTCAGTGACCGGGCTCAAACCATCCTGCTTTTCGTTCAGGCCCCGCTGGTGGCTTTACTCGTGGCCTTGATGGCGGGAGCACCCAACCAGGTGCAGACCATCTTCATGGCAATGTTCTCCGCGCTGTGGTTCGGCTGCTCGAATGCGGTTCGCGAGATCGTGGACGAGCAGACTATTTACAGACGGGAACGGCAGACCGGCCTGAAGATTCCTTCCTACATCCTTTCGAAACTCGTGGTCTTGTCTCTGGTGGCGTTGGCGCAGTGTGCTTCCGTCGTCCTCATCTGTCTGCTTGTCAATCACGCGCTCTCCTTGAGCCTGCCGGAAGCCGGCGCGGCCATCCTCATCATGTTCCTGGTCGCGGTGAACGGCACGCTGGTCGGTCTGCTGATCTCGAGTCTGGTCGCCACGCCCGAGAAAGCCTTGACGCTGTTTCCGCTCGTGCTGATTCCAGAACTCCTGCTTTGCGGTCTGTTCCTGCCGGTTCGTCCCATCCAAACGGTCATCCCAATCACCGTGGAACAGCTCTTCGAAGGAAAGATGTTTGCGCAGCCGGAAGCGAAGGCCAAGGCGCAACAAACGGTGCACCCCTCCCCCGGTGAAGCGAATCCCACGGCGGCGCCGAGCGACCAGACCGCCCCCACCGGAGCGGAACAGGGCCGCTTTGCGCATCAAGTGGTGGGCGCGATGACGCCTTCGGAGCAGGTGACCAAGGCCTTCCACAAATACACTCCTGCTCCGGTCGAGGGCATGGGGACGCCCATCCGCTGGCTTTCGACGCTGGCGATTTCACGCTGGGGTTTGGAAGCGCTGTCCGACCTCTGCCTGCACGGTGCGCATTCCACGCAGGACTACGCTTACAAGATCATCAACACCATCACGATTTCTCTGCATCCGGATGATGTGCAAAAGCTTGAGGAGGGTCTGGAGCAGTCGGCGGAGTCTGTCGCCGCCTCCGGTGCTTTCCCGCTTGCCTCGAGCTTCTGGAAGGACAAAGGGCCGTACCTGGGGATCATGACGGGTTACGCCTTTATGATGATTGTGATCATCCTGATCCTGATGAAACGCAAGGATGTGAAGTAGCACAGCCCCTGCACAAAGGAGTCAGCATGGACAGCGGTTATTCCACAGTTCGCAACCTGCTTTACATTGTTTTGGTGTTAACGGTGTTGTCAATCTTCGCGAACTTTTACGTCGCGTCACAACTGGCCCGGAACAGCGACGAGCTGGCGCGCATGGGCCTGCTTCTCCAGAAACAGATGATGGGGACCGCCCTGCAACAGTCGCAGGAATTGCAGAAGAAAATGGAGCAGCTCAATCAGGACGCCGCGGGCATCGACGCGAAGCTGCAGAAGGCCCAGGACAGTTTTGTGGCGCGGATGAATGTCGAGCTCCCCAGGATCATGGACAACTACGTCAAGTCGCGCGCGCCGACAATTGAAAAGCAGGTCATGAAGCAAGTGCCGAGATAGCGCCGCCTGGGCAGCAGGCGAGTCGGCCAGGGCAACTCAGGGCGGGTCAGAGGCTCGACAACCCATCGAGGATCGGCAGAGTTTCGGGCACGCCCTCGGACTCGGGGGGGGAGCCGGGCCTGCCCGGACGAAGGCGGGCACAGCGGGGGAGACACCTGGTAGCGAACTTGCCTTACTCGAGGGTCTTCACTTCCACGCGGAAAAGCTGTTCACCCATGAAGAACTCGTCGCCGTCCGCGAGTTCCACTTCATCGCGCACGCGGCGATAGACGCCGTTCCGGCTGCGCATATCCTGTAGAACGAAGCGTCCAGGTTGGGCCACGATGCGGGCGTGTGTTCCCGACATGTAATGGTCGTCCGCGAAGATCAGCTCGCCCGTAGTCCGGCCCAGGGTAGTTTCCGGCTTCTCGAGCTTGAACTCCGCGACGATTTCTCCATTCAGCTTGATGTGCTCGAGCTTGGCCGTGACCGGTCCTTTTTGAAGTTTGGGCGGGCCGCTCCACATCACCGTGCCCTGCGCGGCATTCTTGCCTTGCGCCTCGTCGAGGCTTTGGGTGGTAAAGCGGAAGAGTTCGCGCCCCAGCAGGAAGATGTCGCCGGGGGAGAGCTCGCTGTCCTGCCTTTGCCGAACGAAGGACCCGTTCTGGCTGCCCTGGTCCCTCAAAAGAAGCTTGCCCTCGCGGACGACGAGGGAAGCATGCCGCGCTGAAAGCAGTTGATCTTGGGGATAGCTCAGTTCGCAGTTCTCGCGACCGATGAACGTCTCTTTCGTGATGACGACAGTTCTTCCTACCGATCCGTCCGGCTTCTTCTCCGTGATCTTGGCTTCGATCTGCACCACGTGCAGGCCTCTAAAAACCACGGTCCCTTCCGGTGAGGGTGCAGGGGGAGCTGCTGGCGGTCGGGGTGAAGGCGGCTTGGCAACCGGCGGAACGGGCGGCGCGGGCGGCGGAACCGCGGGCCTCGGAGGAACAGGAGGCTGCGGCGGAGGCGGAGCGGGCCTCGCCACAGGCGGCGTCGGCGGAGCCACCGGACGCGGTGGAGGAGGCACCGCAGGCCGGGCCACGGGTGGCCGGGGGGGAGCAACAGGTTTCGGCGGAAGAGGCGGTCCTGCGGGCCGAGGGGGCGCCGCGGGCTGCTGGATCGGCGCGGGCGGAGGCGCCGCCTGGGGGGGTGCAGCCGGCAAAGGTGTGCCGCAGAACCCGCAGAACTTGCTTCCTGCGGGAAACGATTTGTGGCACTTCGGGCACATTACCTGCGGGACAACCGGCGCGGCCGGGGGGCGTGGAGCCGGCGCCGCGGACGTCGCCGCGCCGTGTAACGGTTTTCCGCAGCGCGCGCACGTCGGCAAGGACGCCGGATTCATATTCCCACAGGAGACGCACCGCATGTAACGGACGGTTCCTTGTTCGTTTGCGTCAGCGGTCATGTTGGATGCTCTCTTCGATTCTGATCGGCGTCATCTAGTCGCCGGTGGCTCTTATCCAGATGGGGTTAGTATAGCAGCGAAACTCTTCCTTGGCGCTGTTTCGTGTGCTGGCCTCCAGCCGGACGTATTTCCATTCTTCCGAACCTTCTTTCAAGACTTGGCGAAGCTCGAAGGGCACAAGACCCTCGCTGGAGAGGCCTTTGGCGGAAGGCACGGGCACCTCCACAGGTTTCAGCTCACCGGTGCTGGTTCCCACAATCAGCCGGATAGATTGCAGGGGCCCAAATTCTTCACTGCTCACCCAGAGGAGTTGCAGAGCGGGGAGGGACTTCAGAGGGCAGGAGATATCCTGGCCGATGCCCACGTCTTCGGGGTCGCCGAGAGATCCGTTGGAGTTGCGATCGAAGCCGGCGATCAGAAGGGGACCGTTGCTTGCCACGCTGCGGCCATCACGCAGGGCACGCAGGACGTTCTCACCACGCGCCCCCATGCCCTCCGGCGCGTACGCTACGGTGGAGATCCGGCCGAGGGCGTTGTCCTCCGCATATCCGTTTAGGCCCCGCGACGGCTTGCCGATAAAGTCCACGACGTCCATGGTGGCTTCGTAGTTCAGGTCGCCATGCGCATCTGAACCCGCGGCGAAGAAGGTCTTGAAGAGCGGAGCGTTCACCCCATCACTCCGAGGCCGGAGGCCGCGCTCGAGCAGCGGTTGCCACCCCGACTTGATTCCTTGTTCCAGGCGTGCGTACTGGTCAGCGTCCTTATCGTGTTGGAAGCAGGCGCTCGCTTCCGCGTGGGGATGGATGCAGAAGGGGTCACGCATGTCATCGGCAGTGGCCATCGTGGCACGGTTCCAAGGTTCGAGGCCGACCACACCTGCCTGGAGCTGCTTGCCATCCGCCGCGAGGAAATCCACGTCCAAGTCCCACTTTCCCCCGCGTATGACGGGGCTGATGGGGTCAAAGGGGTGGGCGGCGTACGCGAATCCGCCCGCCGCGACAATGCGCGCCAGAGCGTCCTTGAGGGGCATGGCTGCGGAGGCAATAGAGCCGTCGCCCGTCAAGACAACCGCGCTATCGACGTCGGTGGGATCTGGGAACCCCTTGTCGGGATCATCGGGTGACGGCGCCGCCACCATGTGGATGGTGACCAAGAAGGTGTCCTTGCCGGACGAGAGGGTCATCTCCTCGCCGCGAATCAGCATCACCCGGTCGTCCCGATACTTCTTGACGTCGTTCAACTCTTCCTTATAGCGTTCCGGAGAGAGGTCGGTGGAATGGTCGGCCAAGAGCAGCCAGTCCATCCCGGCCTGCAGAGCCGCCTGCTTGGTACCGTTGAGTGGGTACCCGCGCTCCGCAGGATTGTCGGTATAGGCGGTGTGGTAATGCATGTCACCTCGATACCAATTGGCAATCCGGGGAAGCGGCCCGGCATTCAGGCGAACGCGCAGATAAAAGTCCTGGTTCGGCCAATCCACGACCCGAAACGAGATCCAGAAGTCCGCTGAGGCGAACGGCCCGCCCAAGTAATGGCTGGCGAGAAAAGACTGAACCGCCTGGCGGGGCACTTCGAGAGTCTGCCTCAGCCGGTCCTGAATCACCAAGGGCTGGCCGTCCGTGCGCGCGTCAAAGGAAAACTCCTTGCTCGTTCCCAGCAGTAATGCCTCCTGGGTGAACTTATGCTGGGCGCCCGTGGGTTTCACATAAATGTTCACACCCTGTAGTTTTAGCGGGTCCCGCTGGACATAGCGGGAGACAGCAGAACCCGTGGTGTGGGCGGCCTTCTCGATACCGTTGATGACCTCCAGATAGATGGGGAGATACGCATCGTCAGCATTTCGCAGCGAGCGCGGCGCGTCAGCCCGGAAGAACACGCCGGTCTTTGAGAACTTCTCCTTGAGTTGGGACGTCAGGCTCTCCTGGGTTTGGGAAAAGGCTGGAGTGGAAGAGGTAAAACATGCCGCCAGGACGGCGGCGCAGACGAGAGAGTAAGAGTATCGGATGCATGGTTTCATGGGATCAGCTTTCGAGCAACTTGAATGGGGATGCACTGGTTGGCCGAGGCCGCCAATGCCACCACCTTACCATCGGCATTGAGCAAAGGTGCACCGGATTCGCCAGGGTCCACCTGATGTTCCATCACCACGGCGGCTCCTTGAAGTTCTACCTTGACGCTGAGAAGACGCGGTTCCGTTTGGGGCTGACTCACCCCGAAAGGATAACTGCACAACACCAGCTTGGGATGGGCAGCGAGGTTGGCCGCCGAGTCCTCGAACGACAAGGGATGAAAGCCCGTTCCACTGAGCTGCAGCAAGGCCAGGTCCGATTCGCCTTCAGCGTGGAGATGCAGAGTGGCCCGCTCTGCGGAGTCCGGATCCTGGTAATCCTGTTGCACCATCTGGTCGGGCGGCGTCATCAGGACCTTCAACGTCTGCTTTTCGGTGCTGAGGGCGGACTGAAAATCAGGTTGACCGTCCGCGGCCTTTACCTGGGCGCCGGCCGGCCAGGCGTAGGTCTTCACACTGTCTTTGTCCATCTCCAGGTGTTGGTGCTCGATCAGGAAGGCGACCTGCGGGTCAAACTTCCAGGGTGCAACCACGCGTTTGGTGGTCAGCAGCTTTCCATCCGCACTCACCAAGAAACCGGTGCCGGATTGCGAGAAGGTTTCCGAGGCTTTGGACTTCGGGTCACGCACCACGTATTCCGTGTATAAGAGGTAGAGAGCGGGTCGTACCGCGACTCCCAGGGTCTGATCCTGATGCAACTTCGCCAGATGTTCCTTCGCCATGTTGAGGGCCGCGACGGAAGCAGGGTTCGTGAGGGTTAGCAGAATGTTGTCCGCCGTCATGCGGAGGAGGGGGTTGCCCTGGAAGAGGTTCAACGGCACCTGTTCGTTCAGGGTCACCGGGATCACGAGCTGTTTCGTCCGCAACGCGACTTTCTCCAGAGCGTTCAGCTTGACCTCGATGAAGCTTTGTCCCGTGACCTGGAGCTTGTCATTGTCCACCATTTCGCGGACCGGCTGCAGGGAGTCCAGGTCCGCAAAAACAATGGAACACTTGAGGGGGGCAGGGACGTCGACGGGGGTCTTATCCGAGAGTCTGAACTCCTGATCGAAGGTCTCAATGTGAACGGGAATCCCGCTCACCCGTACGTCCTGAAAGTACATTCGCTGGACCGTGGCGGCGCGGTCCACGGGCCGAATGCTGATCGCCAGATCGAGCAGCAGGCGGTCGAAGTTGATATCCCGAAAGGAGAAACTCTTGTAAACGGCCGGGTTGGGGGCGGGCTGGCCACCCTTGGTGGGAAGCTGGTAAATCTTGGCGCCGCGGAGCTCTTCCGGCAACTGGCCGGGCGGCTCGGTCTGTTGCGCAACCGCCGGCACGGAAAAAGCGACGACCGTCCATGCGATGGCGGCAAAAAGCCGAGAACGCGAAAGAATCGATGGTGGCGATAACATGCTGTGTGGACCCCCGAGGCCAAACCCGCGCAGGAGAAATTCACCTGGGAAACCGCGCCGTGCCTTCAGTACTTTCTTGGGGGACGGAATCCTGCCAGCGGATCTCGTAAAGCTCCACGGGCGTTTCCTTGCCTTTCACGCGGATGGGTTCCAGGCGTTGCGCCGGTATGTGGCCGTTCAATTGCGAGTAGGTTGATTCGGAGATGAGGATTTGTTCTCCGGCCGCATTCGCGCACAGACGCGAGGCCAGGTTGACCGCATCTCCGATGACCGTGTAATCCATGCGCTTGGCGGAGCCGATGTTTCCGGCCGTCACCGGGCCGGTATTGATGCCCACCCCCATCAGGAGGCGTTGCTGGCCGCGGTTTTCCCACTCGCGATTGAGATGCGCCAGAGCCCGCTGCATCTCTACGGCGGTCTTGGCGGCACGCAGCGCGTCGTCGGGTTTGGGAAGCGGGGCTCCGTAAACGGCCATGATGCCGTCGCCCAGGTATTTGTCCAGCGTGCCTCCGCTTTCGAAGATGAGGTCGGTCATCTCCGAGAAGAATTCGTTCAGCAGTTCCACCACGGCTTGGGGTTCCATGTGTTCCGACATGCGGGTGAAACCGCGAATGTCGGAAAACAAGATGGTGGCGATCTGGTTCTCACCGCCCAGGTGGACTTGGTCGGGGCTGGCAAGAATCCTTTCGACATTGGCGGAGCTGAGGAAGCGCTCCAGCGCCTGGCGCTCCACGACGCGGCGGGCCAGCTCCTCATGCGAGCGGGCGTTATCAAAGCTGATGGCCGCCTCCGCCGCAATCACGGAAAAGATACTGAGTTCTTCCATGGAGAACGCATAGGGCTTGCTCAGGCAGTCGACATAAAAGAGCCCGAAAACGTGGTCTTTGTAAATCAGCGGGGAGCACATCGCCGAGCGGATGCCCGAGATGCGCAGGCTTTGGCTGGAGGAAAAGCGCTCGTCGCTGCCGACATCATGAATCAGCAGCGGCACGCGGTCGCTCATGACCCGATCGATCACCGTGGTGGAGAGGGCCACGCCGCGCGCCTGGGCTTTCATACTCTCGTCTTTGTAAAGGAGCACGGCGGGCTTGAATCCCTTCTTGTCGTCGCGGAGCATGACGAAGCCCCGTTCCACGTTCTCCATCTGAAACACCAGTTCCATGACCCGGTGCATGACTTCTTCGGGTGTCAGAACGGAGGAGAGCGTCTTGCCGACGGCCAGGAGCAGTTTCAGGAGGTTGTTCTCGTGTTCCAGGGCCTTCAGCCGGTCCGGGATGGCCACCGGGCCCGTGGCGGCCATGGGCGAGGCAAGCCGCAGAGCTGTCCTGATGTCATCCGCGCCGACCAAACCGTCCACATCGGTCACGGAGCCGCCCCCGGCTTCAATGTGCAAGTCGTGCGAGCGCCCCGTCTCGTATTTGAGCTCGTACATGCCGATCCCGACCCGGTCCTGGTCGGAGAGGCCGTGCTCCTGAATCTGCGTGCCGTTCACGAAGGTTCCGTTCAAACTCCCGAGATCATTCAGCAGCGTGATATCACCGGGAAGCACGGTGACGCGCGCGTGGTGACGAGAGACACTGGGATGGCGCAGAATCAGGTCGTTGGACTCCGCCCGTCCGACACTGATCGTGGGACTGGAAATCTCGAAGATCTGCGTCCGGTCTGATGGATCGGTAATGACAAATCGAGCCATGAAGAGAGCCTAGGTTACTCCACGCGCACGACGTCAGAGAACTCCGGTTTCGCGCCGGCATTCATGGTGACGACCCGGGCGCGCGCGTTGCCGGCGTCGACCACTTGGGTGACCTCGATGACCCCCACCCGGGTGTTGGGGTCCGTGGCTTTGTAAACGGCCAATCGCGATCCCTGCTGAACGCCCTGAGCCGAGCCCATGTCGATCATTACATTCCCGCCGTCTACAGCAGTGATGTAACCCTGGGGCGCCTGGCGAGCCGGCACGGCCCCCGGACGCGTGACGTTGGCGGTCTCGGCCGGGGCTGCCGGTTGCTGCGCGGGCTGGCCGGTCAGCTTCTTGACAGCATTCTCAGTTTCGGCGCGCAATTCCGTGAGCGCCGTCTTCAGCTTTGCGAAGTTCTCCTCGTTGCCGATGCGCAGGGAGGAGAGCATCTGGTCCAAGTCCTGAAGCGACCGCTGCTGGCGGATGGTTACGGCCTGGAGTTGCGCCTGATTCTGTTTCAATTCCGCCAGTTGAGCGTTCAGCGCGGCCACCTGATTGCCCAGGGCCTGCATCTGGTCGAGTACAGACTTGAACTGGTCGTCGAGATACTTTTGTTCATCCTCTTTCCACTTCGGCCACGCGCTGGGCGCCAAGAAGAGCAGCAAAAAGATGACAAACGTGATACGACGGGTCATGATCGAACCTCCACTGCGTTCCTGGGTGCTTCGCGAAGGGCGCCCGCGCTATTGGCTGGTGAGGTTGATATTGATGTTGGACGTCCCACTCGCTGAAACGTCAACGTGCTGTTGAACCGGTCGGTACCCTGAAAGCGATATGGCCAGCGTATGCGGCCCAACGGCCAACCGAAAAGATGTGGGAGTCTGTCCGCCCACCGGCGACCCATCCGCCAGCACCGTGGCGCCCGGTGGGATGGTCCGGACTTCCACGATCCCCGTCCGGGTGACCTCACCAAGGTTTAACTTCTTGGTGAGGATAGCCCCACTCTTCAGCGTGAACGTCTTTTCGTAAGGTTCCGCCCCCGGCCGCTTCACGGTGTAAGTGTGGTCTCCGGCGCTCAAGGTGGCGCGCACGGGGCTGGGCCCATAGGATTTTCCATCAATCAGCACTTCCACTCCGGTGGGACTGGTCTCAATGTTGATTTCACCGCGGGGAGAGGAGAGATTGCCGACGACACTGTTGGTCTGGCCTCCTTCAATCGTCACGCTTTGCTGGAAATCCTCGTAGCCGTCCCTGGAAATGACCACGTTGTAGGTTCCCGCGGGAAGCCTGGCAATCGTATAAGGTGTCACCCAGCTTGGATCGCTCCGTCCGTCGAGGGAGATCTTCGCACCGGCGACGTTGGCGCTGACTAGAAGTTGTCCCACCTTGGCCGCCGCGGGGGCGTGGGTTCGCTGCGGCTCCTGGGTCCGGGCGACCTCGGCTATGGGCGGAATCTCCGCGGACTTCGCCTCCGTCGGTTGGGTAGGAGTTGTGGCTTGTTGTGCAGTCACGGCAGGCGGCGTAGCCTCCGTAACGACCTGCGACGTGACGGGCTGAACCACGCGCTGGCCCTGTCCGCGCAAGAGGATGAAGTACCCCACGCCTCCCAATAACGCCACCACCAGGAGGCTGCCGAGGACCCACGCGATTTGGGGAATTCCCTGCGGGCGGGGCGGCGTCGGCCGAATCACGTGAATAACGGGGGGCCTCGTGACCGGCGTCTCCTCCACCGCGACCGGTGGGGGTTGGGGCGCCTGCTCCTGCATCGGAGGGGCAGGTTCGGCCGGGCCCACCGCCGTAGGGGCGGTCCTCAGAACCACCGTGCCCTGGGGTGAAGGCGCGCCGCCCAGGGTCCTGTAATTCCTCAGATCTTCTGCCAACTCGCGGCACGTCTGGTAACGTTCGTCAGAATTCTTGGCGAGCGCTTTGCTAATGACGTAGTTCAAGCCGGCATGAATTGTCCCGTCCAGTTCGCGTGGCGGGATGGGGTTCTCATTGATAATTTTATAGATGACCGTAGTAATGTTTTGGCCGCCGAAGGGCTTTTCCCCCGTCACCAATTCGTAAAGGATCACGCCCAGCGAGAAGATGTCAGACCGGCCGTCGACTTGGCGCCCTTTGACCTGCTCGGGCGACATGTAATTCGGTGTGCCCAAAATCTGGCCGGCCTGCGTCATGCCCAGCGACATGATCTTGGCAATGCCAAAGTCGGTCAGTTTCACCAGCCCGTTCTGCAGGAGCATGATGTTGGCGGGCTTGATATCGCGATGCACAATCTTGTTCCGGTGAGCGTGGTCGAGGGCGCTGCAGACCTGGTCATAGATGGGCAGAATGGTCTCAAGGGGCAGGACGTTCTGTTCCTGGACGACCTGCTCGAGTGACTTGCCCTCCAGGAACTCCATGGCGAGAAAAAGGATGCCGCCGTCCTCGCCAAAATCGTACACGGTGATGATATTGGGATGGGTGAGAATTCCTGCGGCCTGCGCCTCCCGCTGGAAGCGTGCCTTGTACTCCTGGAACTCCTGCGGAGAAAGGCCCTCGGTGAGCATGGTCTTGATCGCCACCGTACGGCCAATGATCGGGTCGAACCCCTGGTACACGATCCCCATCGACCCACGGCCCAATTCACCGACGATCTGATAACGCCCTGCTTTGGTCAGTGCTTCGGCCATGTAGCCTCGCTTTCACACTCCCGGCCTGATCTCGTACGCGCGCCGGAGCAGATCCAGTGATGTTTTTACCTTTAGACCACCACCACGCGTCGGCCTCGCAAGGCTTCAGAACGAAAGCCTTGTCAACAAACCAAGCCTAACTCAAGAGGTGGTGCAAGTCAACGCTAACCCCGCGTCCAGAGCGAGCGAAACTGAGCCGCGACGACATTACCATCGTTAAACTATCCTAATATCGAAAAATCCCACTACGAAGATCCAAGTGCGCGGCGCCGACGTGCCGGGAGCCAGGAGTTTCGATTGAGTGTAGCTCACCTGATTCAATTGACTCTGGGAGAACGCGGCCCTGCTCTCTACCGAAGATGCGATCTGGGGTAGCTGACGATCTCGACTTCGACAAGGGTCAAGCCTGCGTTCACAAAGTCGAGCCGCTTGGCCGCGGCCCAGGACACGTCGATCAGCCGCCCATCAATGCCGGGGCCGCGATCATTGACTCTCAGCAGAATGGACTTGAGATTCACAAGGTTCGTGACACGGACGGTGGTGCCCAGCGGGAGTTCTCGGTGGGCAGCAGTAAGTCTATTCATGTCAAAGGCTTCGCCGCTGGCGGTGGCTTTGCCTTGATGCTTACTTCCGTACCAGCTCGCCACGCCAACTTCGCTTTTCGGCATCACCTGGAATATTACTGGCAACGGTCCAAGGAAAGCCGCTGGCCTTGCTTCGGACTTTGGTGACAGGGCAAGTACCCCCGCCAGCGCACAGCCCATAACCAGTTTCCTCATTCGACCTCCAGCTAGCGCTTCTCCCTGACTCCAGCGAAGGCTGAGTTCAGATGATACGAGGTGGGATTTGGAGCCTGAAGCGCCAAGCCCGACCGTTGCCTGCCGACTAGACACCCCCTCCCACACCCAACATGGCTCGAATGGACCCAAGTAGAACTTCCCGCCAAAAGAGATCTCAGATTAACGAATTAAGGAATTCTAATCTTATCTGGTGGGAGGAGTTTTACAATGGGCCGATGGTTCTACCGATATGGCACGAACGTCTAGTATGCAAGTGGTACCCTAGGGTGCTGTTTCAGGGCTGGACCCTCGCGACGGCGTTGTCACGGAGAAGAGTAAGCCGGAATGAGCACATTCAAGTTTGCGGTCGCCCCTCGGCCAAGTCCCGACTTGCGTTGAACCTCTTCCAGGAGTATTAATCGGTTTAGGTAGCGGAGCAGGGGCTCCAAAGGCGGAACCCAGCCCCGCCCGGCAGATGCCGAACGAATGCTCAGAGGTGGAACGTGACAAACCGCGCCATGACCGGATCTTTCGAAATCTGTTCTCTTCTCGGGTTCCGTCCCGGGGTGCAGCACAAGTTCTTGCCAGCTCTTGCTTTCATGGTTTTCTCGTTCGCGCATTTGACGGCCACACCAGGCGCGCCGGGTCCGGCCTTTCCGATCGAGGACGCCAGCAACACCTTGGCGGCCGGAACGCCGCTTTACCTGCGGCTGGAGACCCCGGTTAGCACAAAAACTTCGCACCTCAATCAGGCTGTGAACGCCCGCGTGGTGCGCGAAGTCACGAACGGTCAAAGCGTGCTGGTTCCCATCGGTGCAGAAGTGAAAGGGAAAATCGAGAAGCTGATTCCGACTTCTGAATCTACGGACCGCGCGCGCTTGTTGTTTCACTTTGACCAGCTGCTGATCCCGGGCCACGCCGCGCTCAAGCTGGCCGCGCACCTGACGGAGGTCGAGAACGCGCGGGAGACCGTCCTGGAGGATGGGACGATTCGAGGAGTCCTGGCCAGCGAGTTGCCGGTCTCGCATCTGGGTGATGCCTTGGACAAGCTGGGGGCAGCGGGCGCCGACCTGAAAAAGATGTCGGACAAAAATCTGGGAGTGGCCGATACATCGATTGATTATGCTGCGGGCGCGGACCTGATCCTGGCGCTGGATAAACCCCTGGCGGTGGATTCGACCTCACCGGCGGCCGCGGCGTCCGAGATCTCTCCGGACTTGGCGGATGCTATCCAGAAACTGCTCGCAGACGCGCCGCAGCGCGCCGAGGGAAAGAACAAATCGCCGGGCGACCCGCTCAATCTAGTCTTGGTCGGAAATGCCGACCAGATCCGCAAGGCCTTCCAGCAAGCGGGCTGGAGCGAAGCTGCGAAGAAGAACAGGAAGTCGGTGCTGGGCACGCTGCGCGCGGTGGCCAGCGAAGGGGGTTACGGGGAGGCTCCCGTCTCCGACCTCTACCTTTATGACCGCGCCGAAGATTTCGCCTTCGAAAAGATACTCAACACCTTCATGAAACGTCACCACCTGCGCCTGTGGCGTTCCCCGGTCACCACGCCCGATGGCCGTGAAATTTGGCTGGGCGCGGCGACGCACGACATCGGCCTGGACGTGCACCCCGGCGTGGTTTCACACGCTATCGATTCCGATCTCGATGCGGAGCGCGCTAAAGTCGGCGCCGACCTGATGGCCGGTGGGTCGGTGGCCACCGAACAGCTCGTGACCCGCCCCAATCCGCTCTCGGAGGGAAAGACCGCCACCGGGGGCACTTGGAAGACCAGCGGCCAGTTGCTGGTGATTGAGTTGAAGCCCTCAGGCACGAGCTGACAGTAAGCTGTTAAACGCGGGTGGCGCCAACAAGCCGCAGTGTGGCATGTGCGTGGTTCGACGAAACTGCCACTGCACGTCATTCCCGCGAAACCCACCTGCTTACCGCAGGCAAGCTGCGCAGCCTGCCTGGGCTGCCTGCCGGCAGGCAGGGCAGGGCGGGAATCCCACCCGGGCTGCTCGTGCCCCGTGTTCCCGCGGGGGAGCGGAATTCCATCGAACAAAGCGTCCCCCCGAGAGCGAATGCCCCATTGACGCGCTTCCGAGGCCCGAGGTATGTTTCCCTGCGGCGGAGCGGACCTTCCCTTCGTCCCTGGTTCGCAATCTGAACGTGAGGTCAACCATGGCCACGACACCTGCTTCCCCGACCGCGGCTGCCCTGCGAGTCGCCGGCAAGATCATCGACATGGTGGTGAAGGTTTCTGTGGACGCCACTCGTGCCTTGCCCTTGGCCTGCGCGCTCTACGCCGTGGAAAACTCCGAAGGCATGTGGTTATGCGCGTATTACGGCGCTAACCGCAGCGTCTTCGACTACCTCCCCCAAAAAGACAGCGAGATCGACGAAGCCAAACTGGGCATCGCCTTTCGCCACAAGCGCTTCATCCCCAAAGACCAGTACCAACCCGCCCATTGGGAAGAATTCAAGAAAGAGCAGTTCATGACCTATGGCGGGCATGGCGAGTAAGCCGTGGGCTTCTTCCAGCCTGCAGGCCGCAGATTGGTGTTGGTGTCATTTGGGCTGGAACGCCTTCGCAGCGCCGGTCATTCCCGCGAAAGCGGGAATCCAGTCTGTCGGCCGCACGTTTCCGGAGGCTTGCGGAGTAGATTCGCTAAGTTCACGCTGCAAGTGCAACACCTTGTATAAGAGGTGTTGCGATGGGCAAACATTATGCACAACTGACGGTGGAGGAGAGGGTCGAGATTTACCCTCTGCAGGCAGACGGTAAATCTCGACGGGTGATCGGGGCGGTCCTGGG
>JAIQEZ010000040.1 GCA_020073545.1 Terriglobia bacterium
TGCGCTGCGGCTTTTGGGGTACCCGCACCTTTGCCTCTACGATGGCTCCTGGGAGGACTGGAGCGCGGTGCCGGAACTGCCGGTTGAGAAGTAGGCCTGCAAAGTCTGGATACGGGCGGGGCCCGGTCCGCGAAGGTATGCCAACGTGGCATTACGCCCCACCCGGAGTTCGAAGCTGGCTTTGTGTGGGGATGATCTCACTCGCCCCGGACGGAAGTCCGCGGTTTTTGCCAACCTCAAGCGCTGTAATGGCTTACTGAAAGATGCTGGAGCGGACCTGGCAGACCTCACTGCGTTGACTTGAGGGGGGGCGTGTGTTACGTTTACGAAATTGTCCACCAAACTGCGGAGCGGTCGGAGCGTATAGATGGCTTTGAGCAAAGCCAGGGCGCTGCAAGAGGCTGAAAAGTCTGTGGCTCAGGGCAAGATTACTCAGGCCATCAGGCAGTACCTGGAGATCCTTGAGAACGACCCCTCCGACGTGTCCCTGCTCAATACCGTCGGCGACCTCTATGTTCGCGAGCGGAACATCTCCGAAGGCTTGCGGCACTTCCACCGCTTGGCGGAGGTGTACGTCCGCGAAGGTTTCAATGTCAAAGCCATTGCGATGTACAGGAAGATTTCCAAGGTCGATCCCAACTCCGTGGAGACTCTCCTGAAATTGGGGGAGCTTTATCAACTTCAAGGCTTGAGTCGTGAGGCGCGCGAGCAGTATCTGCAGGCGGCGGAGGTCTTCAAGAAGCGCAACCAAGCCGACCGAGTCCTGGATGTCCTCCGCAAGCTCGTGCAGCTTGATCCTGACAACAGCACATTCCGCAGCCGTCTTGCCGAGGAATGTGAGCGAACGGGCAGACCGGAAGAGGCCGCGCAGGCTTATCTGGAATCGGCGGAGGTTCTGCTCCTTCACGACGACGCGGCGGCGGCCGAGACGGCGCTAACAAAGGCGGCGGAACTGGCTCCGAAGAATCCCCAGGTCCAACTGCTGCGGGTTCGCGTGGCCATGTCGCGGCAGCAGCCCGAGGAAGCCGAGAAGATCATCAGTTCCTCAGCCGATTTGCTCTCCGATCCTGCGGCCAAGCAGCTTCTGCTGGAATGCTATCTTGCATCGGGCAAGCTTTCCCAGGGGGAAGAGCTGGTGATGGAGGTCTACCGGGCGAATCCTTCGGACTTTACCCCGGTCTCCAACTTCTCAGCGCTTTGCCTGGAAAAGGGGACCGCTGACTCGGCGCTCGAGCCCCTCTCGCGGGTTGCGGATGAGTTGATCGAGCAGGGCAACACCGGCCCCTTAATGGAATCCCTCCGCCGAGTATGGAACAAAGCTCCCCAGCACATACCGACGCTCGAATTGCTCCGCCGGATTTGTGTGCGGACTTCGGATGAATTCACTTTGCCGGAGGTTTTGGAGGGGCTCGGCCACGCTTACGTTCAGGCAGGAGATCTGGAGAAGGCCGAGGCCGCCTATCAGAAACTCGCGCAGCGTGATCCGGAGAGTGAACATCACCGGGGTCTTCTGAAGCAGGTTCAGCAGAAACTTGGCAAGCAGGCCACGCCCACCCCAGCGGCGGATCTTTCGGCGACGGAGATGGCGCTCTCCCCCGAAGGAGAAGCAGCCCAGAAGCCCGCACCTGGCGACACCGAACAGGAAGCAGTGGTGAAAGAGGCCATCGAGAACAGCGATCTGTTTGCGCGGTACAACTTGGTAGACAAGGCGGTCGCCGAGCTGGACAGGGTGTTGCAGCTCTATCCCGACCAGATTCAGGTTCACCGGCGCATTCTGGAAATCTGCCATAAGGGTTTGCCGAATCGGGCGGCGGTTGCGGCTGGGGCGCTGGCCAGGATCTTCAAGGAGCGCGGTGATCTCGCGGCGGCGAAAAAGTATGAGGCCATCGCCTCTGTAAAGGGCGCTGTGCCGGAGCTTCCCCAGGCCCCGCCACCGCTGCCCCCCCCCGTCAAGGAAGTGGAAGAACCCGTCGCCACTCCGCCCGCGCCTGCCGCGACTCAGGAGCCAAGCCTGACGGCACAATCTCCGATCTCGGCGATTGTTTCGGAGAAACCCGCCGAGACTGCGCCACCGTCGCCTGCAGAAGTTGCCTTGGACCTTACTCCGCCCGCGACATCAGGCGAACTGCCCCCCGCGCAGGGCTCTGAATTGGATCTTTCCGGCGACCTGGAGGCTTTGACGGCTCTCGCTCCCAGGACTGGTGCCCCGCCCGCGGAGGAGGCAGCCGCACCGGCTTCGATTCCTCCTGCCACCAGGGGAGCTCTTGCTGCGCAAGCCACCCAGGAAGCCGTGGCGCCGGTCGGGATTCCCCCCGCCAGCGCAGAAACGCCGGCCGCCTCCCCGGCAGAAGCGGCATCTTTTGATATTGAAGAAGGCAAGGTCGAGGTCGATTTTTACCTCGAGCACGGTTTTGTGGATGAGGCCCGGGGAACTGCCGCAGCACTGGAAGAGGAATACCCGGGCAACAAGCTGGTGGCCGAGCTCCGTCGGCGCGTGGAAGAACGGAGCAGCGAAGCCCCTGCCGAGGAACCGGAAGGGGAAGTTGCGCCAGCAGCGCCTGCGGATCAACCTGCGCACGAACGAGCCGCTGTCTCCGCGGAACCGGCACCCAAAGAATGGGAACTGCCCTCGACCTATGCTGCCAAGCCCGAGCCACCTTCCGTGGCGGAGACCGTAGGCGAGGAGCCTGCCGCCGTGGAGAGCGCCCGCAGGGATTTGCTGGGTGACCTGGCAGAAGATCTAGCCTCCGGCCTGGAGGGGGTGGCGGCGCCAGATGCCGGGGCCGCACCGGCAGCAGCCCTTACTCCGGGCGCGGCGCAGCTCAGCGGCTTGCTGGAGGAAATGGAGGGACCCGGTTCCAGCATGGCAACCGCACAGGACGACCCCGAGACGCATTACAACCTGGGCGTGGCTTTCCGGGAAATGGCCCTGCTGGACGAAGCCATCGGAGAATTCCAACAGGTCGTGAAGGGGGCGGGGAAGGAACACTTGCCCGCGAACTTCCTCCAGGCCTGCAGTCTGCTGGCGATTTGCTTTATGGAAAAAAAGATGCCCGCCATCGCCGTCAAGTGGTACACGCGTGCGCTGGAAGCACCCGGCCTCGATGACGACGCGATACTGGCCCTGCAGTATGATTTGGGCGTGGCGTACGAGCAGGCCGGCGACGCCCGCAAAGCCTTGGAGAGATTCACCGAGGTCTACAGCCAGAATATCGACTTTCGCGACGTTGCCGAGAAGATCCGCGTGCTCCAGCAGAAGGTCTGAAAGAAATTCCACCCGATGTCGCTGGGGCGGCGCACATCGCCCTGCCTGAGGCCGAAATCCCGGATCGATCCAACACATGAGCCGCTTGCTGATCATCGCCTACATCGTATTTTGCTTCGAGGTCGGCGTGTTTCTTTTCGTCTTCCCGTGGGTCTCGCTCTGGGGCAAAAACTATTTCCTGGACCACTACCCCCTGGTTGCCAACATCGCGCACAACTATTTCCTCCGGGGCGCGGTCTCCGGCCTCGGGCTGGCGGATATCTGGCTGGCTTTCTACGAGTTGTGGCGCTTCCGTCGCGAACTGGGCCTCGTGAGCTCCCGTCCGACTCGTTGAAAGCACCGCCTGCGGGCAGAGTTCACCCCCCTCATCAGCAGGTAAGGAATGCCCGGAAAGCTGCAGCTCTACTACATTACGGACCGGACCCAGATCAAATCCAGCTCTCTCGAGGCTTGCATCGAAAGAGCCATCGAGGCGGGTGTGGATTGGGTGCAGATTCGCGAAAAGGATCTGCCGGCCCGAAGCCTGCTCACCATCACCCAAGCCGCCGCAGGGTACGCGCGGCAGCGACACCAAGGCCGCACACGCGTCATGGTAAACGACCGGCTGGACGTGGCCTTGGCAGCTACAGCGCACGGCGTGCATTTGGGGACACGTTCGATGCCGGCAGGTGCGGTGCGCCGCGTGGTGCCGCGCGAGTTCCTGATCGGCGTCTCCTGCCACTCGCTCAAGGAAGCGCTTGCCGCACAAGCTGCGGGCGCCGATTACCTCCTTCTGGGACCGGTTTTTGAGACTCCCTCCAAGCTTCCGTACGGACCACCGCTCGGAATCGCCAGGCTGCGGGAAGTGACCGCGCAGGTTAAGGTCCCGGTATTTGCTCTGGGCGGAATGACGGCTGAGCGCGTCGGCATCTGCCTGGAAAACGGCGCGGCGGGAATCGCCGGAATCCGGATTTTTCAGGATTGCGCTTCTGTACAGGAACTGGTTCGCGATTTACACGCCCGGGCTGAAGAACAGAAATCCTGAAGCTGGGAAATGTGTGTGAGCGAGTCGAATCTTGATTACTCGGGACAGGCGGGTTTGGAGTCCCGCCCTCTCGACCCCGCAGGGCGGAGCCTTGCGGGACTGTCAGGATGGGGCGATTCCCCGCTGGTGTAACCCGCCCCGGAAGTTGTTCGGGAGAATTTGCCTGCTCAAAGGTGCAAGAAAAAGCCCGCAGCCGCCCGCCTACTGACTCCTCTCGAAGCAGATCACCCTTCGCCCATCCAAGCGCCATAGGGCTTGAGCGCTTCGACGTTGTCGCATACGACCTTGATGGCAGCGGTGATGGGCACGGCGAGAGCTAAGCCGATCCCGCCCCACAGCCATCCCCAAAACATCATGGCAATGGTCACCGAGAGGGCATTGAGGTTGACGCGATGGCCCACGAGTTTGGGCGTCAGGACGTTGACGGCCAGGAAATGAACCACCGCGACCGTGCCGCCGATGACCAGGAAGGGTCCCATCGCGTCGAATTGCAGGAGCGCGATGAGCAGGGGAGGAAGGATTCCCAGCGCTACGCCAATATAGGGAATCAGACTGAGAAAGGCGGCCAGGGGGCCCATGAGCAAGGCATATTGGAGATGGACCATGGCGAAGATCGGCGTAATGATGCCGGCGGAAATGAGGCCGACCAGGAAGTTACCGACCACGAACCGGCGCAGCATGCGGGCGATGGCATCAATGACGTCCTCCGCCTGCTGCCGCCGCTGGATGGAGAAAAGATTCAACGACGCCGCCCACAACTGGTTCTTGGAGGTCAGCATGAAAAACACCAGGAAGGGGATGAACATCACGGTGACGGCGAAGGCGTATACCGATCCAATGCCCCGCAAGGCGAACTGCATCCAGGGAGATTCCTGCTGCAGGCGCACGGTCGGCAGGTTCGCGTCGGAGGAGGGGGGAATGATGGTCTGGGTGCTTTGCCGGATGTTGCGCGCGGTCACTTGAAGGTGGGCGGTGAGTTGTTTCAACTTGGCGACAAGCCTGGGTAGTTCATCGAGAAACGCCTGCGCGCGAGCGTAGATTACGTAGATGACCACGTACGCGGCGGCGAGCATCAGGAGAACCATAATGAGCGAGGCCAACCACCGCGGAACCCGCAGCCGCTCCATTACCTTGACGCCGGGCTCGAGGACCGCGGTGATCAGGATCGAACAGGTCAAAGTGATGACCACCGAGCTGGCGTAGTAGATGCAGCCGAAGAGAACGGCAATAGCGATGATGCGAACGCTCGCGGAAGCAGGGGATGCGGGAGGAATCTCGATCCTGGTTTCAGCCATGGGGTGTGCTCTCAACCAGGATTCTAGCGTGCCGCGCCGGGAAATGCCAGAGAGGAACCGCTTCTCTGGGGAGTCGCGGAGCCGCTATGGTATAATCGCGGTTTTGGATAGCTGCACCCTGTGTTCATCTTCCTGCGGGCCCGTGAACCGATGAAGCAGGCAACGGTTCGCTGGATCGCCGCACCCAATTGGTGGAATGAAATCCTCTCGTCGTAACTTCCTGGGTTCTTCCGCGGTCTTACTGGGGTCAAGAATTCTGGAGGTCCTTACTACCCCTCTGTGGCGGTGGACGGGAATTCCCGTACTGCAGGCGGCGACCGCCCCCCATCCCGAAGAGTCTTTACCTGTCATCTTCGTAGACGTGGCCAGAGAGGCCGGGCTGAATGTGCAGAATGTGTGGGGCGGCATCAAACACAAGAAATACATCGTGGAAGCCAAGGGCAGCGGGCTGGCTTTCTTCGATTACGACCAGGATGGCTGGCTCGACATCTACTTGACGAACGGTGACCGCCTGCCCGGCGAGGAGCCGTATCCCGATGGCAAGACCCCCACGCAGCATCTCTTCAAGAACAACCGCGACGGCACGTTTACGGACGTGACCGAAAAGGCCGGGCTGGCTCGGTCCGGATGGGGCACGGGCGTGTGCGTGGGCGACTATGACAATGACGGCTGGGATGACCTGTTCTGCTGCTATTGGGGCCACAACGTGCTGTGGCACAACAACGGCGACGGCACGTTCACGGACGTGACGAAGAAGGCGGGACTGTGGGAAGAGCGCGTCCGCTGGGCTTCCGGTTGCACCTGGATTGACTACGACCGCGACGGCTTCCTGGACCTGTTCGTGTGTAACTACATCGAACTCGATCTGGAGAAAGTGCCGGCGCCCGGGCAGACGGGCTACTGCCAATGGAAGGGCATTCCGGTGATGTGCGGGCCGCGCGGTCTGCCGGGCGGCATGAATATTCTCTACCATAACAACGGCGATGGGACTTTCACGGATGTTTCGGAAAAGGCGGGCATCCTGAAACCCGGGCCGCGCTATTCGATTACCGCCGTCTCCTACGATTTCGATAACGACGGCTGGCCCGACGTCTTCGTGGCGGTCGACTCCGAACCCAGCATCTTGTTCCATAACAAACACGACGGGACGTTTGAGGACATCGCGGTCATGGCCGGGTGCGCTTACAACGAGGACGGGCAAGAACAGGCCGGGATGGGCGTAGGCGTGGGGGACTACGACTGCGACGGCTGGCTCGACATCTTCAAAACCAATTTCACCGACGACACGCCCGACCTCTATCGCAACAATGGCGACGGGACTTTCACGGATGTGACGTTCGTGGCGGGCCTGGGCGTGAACACGCAATATGTGTGCTGGGGCGCCGGTTTCATGGACTACGACAACGATGGATGGACGGACATCTTCCACGTCACCGGCCAAGTCTATCCGGAGATCGAGGAGTATCACCTGGATACCCAGTTCACCTCGCCGCGGTTGGTCTATCGCAATCTCGGGAATGGGAAGTTCAAAGACGTCTCCAAGGACATGGGTCCGGGAGTGAACGCGCGCTTCGCGAGTCGCGGTTGCGCCCTTGGTGATTACGACAATGACGGCGACATTGATGCGCTGATCTTGAACATGAACGATTACCCGTCCCTACTGCGCAACGACGGCGGCAACAAGAACAACTGGATCAAGATCAAACTGCTCGGCACCAAGTGCAACCGGACGGCCATCGGGGCGCGCGTGCGCGTGGTGACCGGACAACACGCGCAAATCGACGAGGTCCATTCGGGAACGAGTGTGATGTCCCAGAGCGACTTGCGGCTGCATTTTGGCCTGGGACAAGCCAAGCAGGCGGATCTGATCGAAGTGAAGTGGCCCACAACCCAGAAGGTCGAGAAATTCACCAACGTCGAAGCCAACCAGTTCCTCACCATCAAAGAAGGCGCGGGAATCATCAAGGGCGAGAAATACAAGCCTCCCAAGACAGGTCCGACGGCTTCCAAGGACGCCGCCCCCCCCAAAACCAAACCGGCGGGGGCGGGCTCCTAAAGCGGAGCTGCACCGGCTGTGCATGCTGCCGAAAATTCCTTCAAATCCTGACGGGTTGGGCGGCATCCCTGAAGGAATACAAGAGCGTTTCACCCCAAGGCCGCAGCCCACGCCAACACGGTTATTCCCGCGAAGCTCGTCCCCGCAAAGGCGGGGAGTGGGAATCTGGTCATGAAGCTCGGCGTCTTGGCGTGAGGACGGACCTTTCATTCCGGCAGGAGATAGATGGCCAGCAGGCTGGCGACCTGGGCGACGAAGATCTTAAGGTGGGTGGCCTCATACAGGTGGTTTACGGGGAACTTGTCGGCCAGCAGGAAGGTAGCGTACAGGGACAAGGCCAGGAGGAAAGCCACCGCGAGGGCGCGACCACCGGCATTCTTAAGGCCGTGAAACTTGTAGAAGGTGCGCCAGAAAGCGCCAACAGCGATTCCCTCCCACACGATCACGCCCAGCATCCACACGCCGTGCGCTCCTGCCGGGACTCCGTAAATCGCCGTGGTGGAAGAAATCAGAGCGAACCTCCCTGGAGCGATTTCCCAGCCCTTGTCGATCGCGCCCAGCCCCTGGAGACCGGCAAAGACACTCATGGCGAACACGATGGTGAACCAGAGCGACCAATAGAGCAACAGTCCACGCTTGATCGCTACGAGGGTCAGAGTCTTCATCGAGGTTGAGGTTTCGGGATCCATCGTGATAAGCCAGTGAAGTTTACAGCGTTCCACCCTTGGTTTCCATGCACGGCTGCTCACAGCGCAAGTCTTCGGGGCGCCGACGGGAATCCCTCTTTGCCATATCGATTCCCACCCCACCTGCTACCTGCTTACGCAAGAAAACTGCGCAAGCAGGTTTGGGGGGACCGTGTCTCGATATTCTGTATCGGGATGTCTCTCCAGCCAAAGCCTCCCCCTGCGCGCCGCCAAGGGATGGTCGTGCTACGGTAGACACTGGATCCCCGCTTGCGCGGGGATGACGGCGACGACGTGCTCTCACCAGAACCTCCACCACGGCTTCCGGAACGGCGGCAGCAAACCAACTTGCCCTGCAAACAGGATGGGAATAGTGCGAAAAAAACTCCCGATCCCGTCTTCCACACCGTTCTCCATTTGCTTCGCGACCTTCGCGAATGGAAACACGATGTTGCTATCGTCGAAGGCCACGCTCCAAGCTCCCGCGCGCTCGGTCCACACACCTCCGTAACAGCGCACGATGCACTCGCCGAGAAACGAACCGAACACGCTGGCCAGGTGATCTCTTGCGGTCGCAGACTGGAACTCTCCCGATTGGCGCAATCGCTCGATGTAGCCTTCGAGCCACTCGACCGACTCGCGATCGTATCCGAAGTCCATCCCACTGAGCGGACGCAACTGCTGGACAACCATCTCGGCATTGGCTTTGATACGTTCTTCCATGTATGCCTGGAATTGCTGAGGGTCTGATATTGTGGTACACGCAACTGCCCACAGAAGTTATTCGCGTTTCCCCTCTCACCCGGCGCGGAGCTGTTTTGCTGCCTTCCCGAGGATAGGAGCAATCACGCTGGTTTGACGCCCTCAACTACAATGATTTCTCCCACTGCCGCTCCTTCCCGGAGTCTTCTGGCATCCTGATATTCACTCGAATCGTAAAACTGCCGCGCCTTTTCCAGAGACGGAAATTCGATAATCACGATCCTTCTTGTCTCTGGTGGACCTTCCAGGGTAACCATTTCACCACCGCGGGCAATATACCTCCCTTCGTGCTTGGCGATAATCGCCGGGGTGGCTTTCAGATACTCCCTGAACTTGTTCTGATCTGTGACATTCACTCTCACCACAAGGTAAGCAGCCATCTCATTATGCCTCCTGATGCTGATGATGTTATGACTGAGTGTGAAACGTATTTGTGCGTCACCACGATGAATCTGTATCCCTCTGCATCCCCGGATACGGTCCTCGGCGCCGTATGAGACACCACAGGAAGTAGGACGGTTCCTGTCCAAACCTCGGCAGCGCCATGGTGCTGGTTCGAACCGGCGACTTGATCCCGGCCCCTGACGCGGATGAGCATAACTTCTTCCTGACAACCTCACAAGGCGTCCATAGGGTTGCGACCGGCCCGAAGGGACCGACAGTCGACGTTGCAGCCTGGGAAAACGGACGAAAAAGTCGATTGACTTGAGGTATTCCGTTGTCGTGAATCCTCCTGGGTATTACACTTAGTCAGTGCGCCCCTGTTCCGAGAGCGCTGAGGATCGGTCGAGACTCGATCCGACCGAGGACCCGCTGCCACGTTGCTGGGGAAAATCCGAAAGAACACAGCTCGACACTGAATTCCAAGAAGGGAGGTGGATTGTCGCCCTCGCACGGAGAGATTTGGACGTCAGGACCAGCATGCTTATCCAGCGGCTTCGATGGGTCACAGGGAGTCTCATTCCGGGGACAGCACTCCTCCTGGCAAGTTTCTGCTTCCCGCGTGCTCTGCCCACAACAGAGGCCGTGCAAGGAGAAGTTCTCGACGACAGAAACCTCCCCATCGCTGAAGCCGTGTGCACGCTCACGGGTCGCCTCCTTCCCGCGGAAGGCCTCACTTCGAGGACGGACCATAAGGGGCAGTTCGAGTTCCTAGGCTTGCAGCCGGGCGAGTACTCGCTCCTCTGCGCGGCACCGAGCCACGAACCCTTAAGACGCACCCTGGAGGTGACGGATACACCGCCGCCCTTCATCCAGATGATCTTGCCGTCGGAGGTGGTGATTCGCGAGCACGTGGAAGTCCGCGAACAGGCTCCCACCGTTTCTACGGAACAGAGCGCGCCCCCTGCCAAACTGAGCGCGCCAGAACTCACCAGCCTGCCCCTCGTCGAGCAGAAGTTCAAGGCTGCACTGCCCTACATCCCGGGTGTGGTCCGTACGCCGGACGGCAAAATAAATATCAAGGGCGTACCTGAGAACCAGGGTCTGCTGCTCGTGAACTCCGCGGAGACCACGGACCCCGTCACGGGAAGCTTTGCCATCGATGTTCCCGTGGTCGCCATCGATTCCCTGCAGGTATTCAAGAACGCTTACAACGCCCAGTACGGCGGGTTCTCGGGTGGACTCACGACCATCCACACGCGGCCACCCTCCGCCACCTGGCAGTGGGAAGTGCAGAACTTTACCCCGAATCCCCGCATCAAGAGCGGGACGCTCGTAGGAATCGCGGACTTCAACCCGCGCCTGTACGTCACCGGTCCCTTGCTCGCGAACCGCGTGAACTTCTCGGAGTCTCTGGCTTACGACCTGGACAAACAGCCGGTGCGGGGATTGGCCTGGCCTAACAACGAGATCAAGACTCACGATTTCAATTCCTATACTGACTTCCAATACGTTGTTTCTCCGCGCCATCTGGCCACGGCCAACGTTCAGGTCTTCCCCCTGCGCCGCCAGTTCGCAAATATCAACTCCCTGGTTCCACAGACCGCCTCTTCCGATTATGGCCAGAAGGGTTTCTCTGTGAGTTTCACCGACCAATACGTGACCTCGACGGGAGGCATCCTCACCACGCTCGTGCACGGCTCGAAGTTCGACAGCAACGGCCACGGACAAGGACCGCTCGACATGCTGGTCACGCCCAACGGCTGGGACGGGAACTTCTTTAATGCGTTTCAGAGAAACAGCCATCAGGAACAGATTCTGGAAACCTACAAGTTCCCTCAGCAGCAAGGGCTGGGAAAACATGAAATGACGCTCGGCGCGAGTTTCCTGCACCGCTTCTACGACGGGAGCAGCCACTCGCACCCCGTGCTTTTGCTCAGGCCCGACGGGACTGTGACGGAAAGAATTGATTTTCTGGGGCCGGGTCTTCTTTCCGCGCGGGACTTTGAAGGGGCCTTCTTTGTGGCCGACCACTGGGTGCCCAGCGAACCGATTTCCATCGATTTTGGCTTGCGGTACTCCGGCCAGACGCTCGGCAGCCAGGCGAATGTCGCGCCGCGCGTGGGATTCGCCTACTCACCTGGCCGCCGCGGGAAGACGGTTTTGCGGGGAGGCCTTGGCCGGTTCTTTGACCATAGCCCTCTGCTGGGTGGCGACTTCACCATGAACCCTACCCGCACCATCACCTTTTTCGATGAACAGGGAACCCCCCAGGGGTCGCCAATCAGTTACCAGAACGCTTACGGGCTCCTCAAGGGGCAGGAGTTGACGGCGTCACCGCACCACCTGAGCAGTGCACCTTATAACTGGAGCTGGAGCCTGGAAGCAGATCGCGAGCTGCATCCCCGCGTGGCGCTGCGGTTGAGCTACATCTCCAGCCGCGCGTATAGCCAGTTTATTCTCAACCCGGTCGAGGAGCTCGCCACGGGCCCTGCCCTGCTGCTTACCGATCAGGGCAATTCACGCTACCACGAGTTCGAGTCCACGTTACACGTTCGCCCGACCGGAACCTCTGAGTGGAACCTCTCCTACGTTTACAGTAAGGCGCGTGGCGACTTGAACGCCCTGGCGCAAATCTATGTCCCCTTCGAGCAACCCGTGATTCACCCTAACGCTTATAGCAACCTGCCGTCAGACACTCCTCACCGGGTGGTGACTTGGGGACGGTTCAAGACTCATGTGTGGGGGATCACCGCCAGCCCGGTGATCGACTACCATTCGGGCCTTCCCTACGCGCTCGTTGATGTGCGGCAAAATTACGCCGGTCAGCCCAACACCCACCGCTTTCCGCGCTTCTTCTCCCTCGATTTGAAGCTGAGCAAGGAATTCCACCTCCCTCTGCCGTGGCTCAAGAACCACATGATGCGCGGCGCTTTGACGATTTTCAATGTGACCGATCACACCAATCCACGAGACGTCTTCAACAACATCTCCTCTCCGTTCTTCGGCCATTTCGCAGGAAATCAACACCGCTTCCTGGACACTTCCTTAGACGTCATTTATTGATCCCGGGACCGTTAGGACACTCCGGAAGACTGCCAGGAGCGGTCCGTGTGGGACAGAGGCGCAGACGTCGCCTTTCTGGGGTCTGCAGCCTGCCTATTGCAGGCAGACTCTTGCCTTGTAGCCGCGGAATCCTGGCGCGCGCTTCCAACTTCCGGCCGCCGCAGACGCTGGACCGGGTCGCGCTTTCGCCTCGCCCCATTGAAATCCCCCGGCCAATCGCATATGCTCACCCCTCTGCCTTCGGGACCGAATGCTTCTCGCGTGCCGGACTTCATGGTCACCATTCGGGATGTTGCCAAAACGAGCGGCTTTTCGATCACCACCGTTTCCATCGTTTTGAACGACGCGCCGCTCGCGCGTTATATCCCTCTTGAAACCAAGAACCACATCAAGAAGGTTGCCAAGAAACTCCGCTACCGGCCCAATGTCTTCGCGCGCTCGCTGCGCAGCAAACGCAGCAACACCGTGGGCGTCATCGTGTTCGATATTACGGACCCCTATTGCACGCACATTCTGCGCGGCATTGAGAAGTCGCTGTACCAGTCCTCGTACATCCCCATCCTCACCGACGCACAGAACGACCGCACGCGTTTCGAGCGCTATCTCGAAATGCTCCTGGACCGTCGGGTCGAGGGATTGATCGCCCTGGCCAATTCTCTTCTGCTTGACCTCGATATCCTGGCCGTGCTCGAGAAGCGGCGCGTGCCTACCGTGCTCATCGGGCGCGAGATGAAGCCCCTGGCGATGAGCTCTGTCATCGTTGACAACGTAGCCGGCGCGCGCGCTGCGCTCGAGCACCTCTTCACCCTGGGTCATCGCCAGATCGCATTCATCCGCGGGCCCAAGATGCTCGCGGACAGCCGCGAGCGCTGGAAGGGGGTACGCACGTTCGCTCACGATTCCGGCCTCGCACTCGATCCCAAAATGATTGTCGACCTCGCGGACCCCTACGATCCTCCCGCTGGGATTGAAGGGGGTTACCAGCTCACGCAAGAACTCCTGCGCCGCAAACGACCCTTCACAGCGATTATGGCGTTCGACGACATGACCGCCTTCGGAGTAATTCGCGCGCTGACCAAGTCCCGACTCAAAGTCCCCGAGGATTGCTCTGTCATCGGCTTCGACGACGTTTGGCCCGCGGCCTTTTACACGCCGCCCCTCACCACCGTCCGCCAGCCCATGGAAACCATGGGCGCAATCGGCGTGGGCATTCTCCTCGACGCCATCCATGCTTCGCTTCAGAAGCAAGCCTTCACTCCCCTGCACCGCAAGGTGGCGCCGGAACTCCTAGTTCGAGAGTCCACCAAGGCACTCTCTCCGCCGTAAACTCCACGCTTTGCCGTTGACAGACACGAGCGAAATCAATAGAAATCTTCGAGTGGAGAACATGGCGTAGAGGAGTCGATTTCTCCCATCACTGGAAAGGCAGGGCGTCAGCCGGTAGTGGGCTTCGTGGGGGAGGAGCCTGGGCGGGCCGTCACCCTCGCCGCCGGCGAATTGGATACTGGCGGGCCGCAGAAACAAAATCCGTGATCCCCGGCAATGCGTGGGAGATTGCGAGGGGAACGAAACCACCGAACGACGCGGCCGGCAACACCCGTCCCCCTCCCTGCCGGCCGGCGAAAGTCCCTGCGCAGCCTGCTGAATCACGATCCCGTCCAGGCCAGCCCCGTTGAGAACTCCGCATTACGCCAAGCCGCCCCGAAGCTGCAATTGCAGGCCCGGAAACCGCGGACTACAATCAAGAGGCAGGGCCCAAGCTTCAAGCCGGCACGACCTTCGTCGCGCCCAGGAAAGGATTCCAGCATGAGACGAACTCCTCAGTCCGTTTGGCTCCGTGGATTCATCCTCACTCTGGGCTGGCTGGCCGCCGCCAGCTTAATCTCGCCGACCACTGCACCGTCGCGGAATGCTGAGGGCCCGGCGGACACCCCGCAAGCCGATTTCCAGGTGGCGTTGCTTCTCCCCCAAACGATTGGCGTGGAGAAGCACCCAACCCCAGAGCTCACTCACAAGCAGAGGCGGGAGCTGATGAAATTCAACTTCGAGAACATGAAAGACGACGCCGCACAGCTTGCCTCCCTAGCCAACGAGCTCCGCGATGAGCTCAATAAGACGAGCGTCGACATCCTCTCCGTGGACGTCATTCACAGGGCTGAAAAGATTGAAAAGCTGGCTAGGAAGATCAAGCAAGAAGCCAAGGGATATTGAACCTCCCTCTTCCGATCAAGTCCGATCGTTCGCCCTTCGTGGATAGCCGGCCCCAAAAACCTGAGGCCGCTCTGAGAGCGGGAACCCCACCGAGCTATCCCGCCCCTCGAGCGGCCATGGAAATCTACCAAGTGCGCCGAAGCGTCAAGTCGGCCGCTGTTGCGGCAGGCCTGAGAAGACTCAATCCGCAGTGCCGCTGGATTCAGCCTTCGACCCCTCACCGGAGCGAATCCGCATGTCGTAGAAGGACCGATACACGAAGTAGTACGAAACGGCGAAGAACACCGCCGCCAAGGCGTGCGTCAGACGGCTGCCGCTGGTCGCGGTCAGCTTGACCGCGAGTTCCACTGCCAGCAGGCCAAACAGTGTCGTGAACTTGATGATCGGGTTCAGCGACACCGAAGAGGTGTCCTTGAACGGGTCGCCCACAGTGTCGCCGACGACCGTGGCCTCGTGCAGGGGAGTGCCTTTTTCTTTCAGCTCGACTTCCACGATCTTCTTCGCGTTGTCCCACGCTGCCCCCGCATCGGCCATGAAGATGGCCTGATAGAGGCCGAAGACAGCAATCGAAATCAGGTAGCCGATGAAGAAGAAAGGATCGAGGAAGGCAAAGGCTAGCGTGACGAAGAACACCGCGATGAAGATGTTCAACATGCCTTTCTGCGCGTACTGGGTGCAAATGGCGACGACCTTCTTGCTGTCCGTGACCGACGCCCTTTCGACGCCTTCCAGCTTGATGTTGGCTTTAATGAACTCCACGGCGCGATACGCACCCGTACTCACGGCCTGCGTCGAGGCCCCGGTGAACCAATAGATGATCGCTCCGCCGCTGACCAGCCCCAGCACAAAGGGCGCGTGCAACAGCGAGAGCTTGTCCACGTTCTCCGCGAGGCCGTGGGTGAGCGCCATGATGGTTGCGAAGATCATGGTCGTGGCGCCGACCACCGCGGTTCCGATCAGCACCGGCTTGGCCGTGGCTTTGAACGTGTTGCCGGCGCCGTCACCCTCTTCCAGCATGTCCTTGGCGCGGTCGAAATTCACGTCGAAATTGAAGTCCTTCTTGATTTCCTGGGCGACGTTCGGAACCTGCTCAATCAACGAAAGCTCATAGATTGATTGCGCGTTGTCCGCGACAGGGCCGTAAGAGTCAACTGCGATGGTCACCGGGCCCATACCCAAAAAGCCGAAGGCTACCAGGCCGAAGGCAAACACCGGGGCCGCGAGCATGATGTTCCCCAAACCCTGCGCGCTGACAATCGAGCCGATGGCCATCAGCAACATAATGGCCAGCCCCAAGTAGTAGGCGGAGAAGTTGCCGGCGACGAATCCTGACAAGATATCCAGCGACGCGCCGCCTTCCCGGGCCGAGGCCACCACCTCTTTGACGTGCCGGGATCCCGTGGAGGTGAAAACCTTCACCAATTCCGGGATCAAAGCACCGGCCAGCGTCCCACAGGAAACGATCGTCGAGAGTTTCCACCAGAGGGTGGGATCTCCGCCTAGGTCAGGGATGATGAGCGCGGAGATCGCGTAGGTGAGACCAATCGAGGCGAAGGACGTGATCCAAATGAGCCAGGTCAGAGGGGTTTCGAAGTTCATCTTCTCGGCAGCCGAGTACCGAGCCTTGGCGATGGCAGCGTTAATAAAGTAAGCCCCCGCGGCGGCGATTAACATGACGACGCGGATCACAAAGATCCACACCAGCAATTGCACCTTGATGACGGGGTCTTTGACCCCCAGCAGGATGAAGGTGATGAGCGCGACACCGGTCACGCCGTAGGTTTCAAAGCCGTCGGCGGTCGGTCCTACCGAATCGCCTGCGTTATCACCCGTGCAGTCGGCGATCACGCCCGGGTTGCGCGCGTCGTCTTCCTTGATCTTGAAGACGATCTTCATGAGGTCAGAGCCGATGTCCGCGATCTTGGTGAAGATGCCGCCCGCGATACGCAGCGTCGCCGCCCCCAGCGACTCGCCGATGGCGAATCCGATGAAACACGGCCCGGCATAATCACCCGGAACAAAGAGCAGGATGATCAGCATCATCAGCAGTTCAACGCTGATCAACATCATGCCGACGCTCATGCCGGATCGCACGGGAATTCTGTATACGGGAAACGGCTTGCCGCCCAGGCTGGCGAAGGCCGTGCGGGAATTCGCAAAAGTGTTTACACGAATACCGAACCACGCCACTCCGTAACTGCCGGCGATTCCGACTACGCTGAAGAACAGAATGAACCCCACGCGAATCGCCTCATATTTCAGCAGCACGCCGAAGTAAAGCACGATGATGGCGGCGATGAAAACCCACAATAGCATGAGGAACTTGCCCTGCTGGACCAAGTAGGTCTTGCAGGTTTCCCAGATCAATTGGGAAATCTCCGCCATGGCGCGGTGTACGGGCAGGTTCTTCAGGCTGCTGTAGATGGACAAGCCAAAGAGCAACCCAAAAATGCAGAACAGGATACCGATCATCAGCAACCTGTGGCCATTCACGCCCAGGAACTGCACCTGGGAAAGGTCTGGAAGCTTCAGATTGGCCTCGCCCGCGGCCTCTTCGGGAGCCGCGGCGAACGCTCCAGTCGCCGACAGCAACGTGAGGGCTACGCTCGCTCCGAACACCTTGGAAAACCGGCAGCGTCGTGCCCAAACATGGGTGAGCCAGCTCTTCAGGACCTGTTGGGAAAACGCGGAAATCACTAATATAAGCACACTGAGACTAAGAATGACGGAAACGTGCATCGAATTTCCTCCGATCGAAACTCCCTCTTCGCATCCCCCGAGGTGGGTCTGGTTGGCTTCTCCGAAACGCAGTCTTCGGGATAACTTGCTAGGAGAGCTTGCGAATGATCTGTAAAAGCCGTGCATGATATCACGCGCCAAAAATAGGCGTCAAGAAAAGCGCCGGTTAAGAGACCATGAAGATCAACGACTTCCAGTCCAGCCAGTCGAAAAATCCCCCCACGTTCGATCCGCGATCGTGTTCCACCCGGCGAAAAGGGCTCAAGAGTAACCGGGAAGCAATTCTGTGTCCCATCTAAAGTAAAAACGCGCCTTGTCGGCCCTGCGGCAGCGCGTATAATCAGCCGCCGGGCCGACACGGATCTGACCCACGACTGGCAGCGACGTTCTCCGTCAGGAGAGACGCTTAGGCGCGCAGCGGCCCAGCCCTTGAGGGCATCTCCCATGAATGGTCAGTGCGAGGTCTTCTGCGTAGGCAATGCTGTTGCCGACGTTCTGGCGCGGCCGGTGGATCATCTCGCGCCTCCCGGGACCAGCCAGCGACTTGAGGACGTCGTCCTTGGTCCTGGCGGCAATACGATCAACACCGGCATTGCCCTAGCCCGTCTGGGCGTGGGGGTACGCGTCGCGGCCGCGCTCGGCGCAGACCGCTTTGGCCAGTTTCTCCGCGAGCGAGTACGCGCCGAAGGTATCGACGACTCGAGCCTGGTCACGCTGGCAGGCGCCAAGACCTCCACGTCCGTTGTGCTCGTCGAGGCGACCGGCGAGCGCCGCTTGCTGCACCTGCGCGGCGTGAGCGCCTACTTCTCAGACCAGAACCTGGACTGGGGGCTGGTCGCAGGCGCTCGCTTCTTTCACTACGCAAGCGCGTTTGCCCTGCCCGCCTTCGACGGCGCGCCTCTGGAGCGTACACTCAAGCACGCCCGCGAGCTGGGCTGCCTGACCTCAGTGAACATCTGCTGGGACGTGCAGGGGCGCTGGCTCCCGCTTCTTCAACCCGCCCTTGCTCACACTGACTTCATTTTCCCCAACCGTGAGGAGGGACAACAACTTACGGGGGAATCTGAGCCCACAGCCATCGCCCGCCGCCTGCGCAGCCTGGGAGTGCAAACCGTCATCGTTAAGCTGGGAGCAGGGGGCTGCTTCGTGGACTCCCCCGAAGGCTTCTTCACCTCCCCGGGTTTCGCCGTGCATCCCATTGACACCACCGGCGCGGGCGACTGCTTCGCGGCCGGGTTTCTCGCTGCCCTCTGCCGTGGCCACGACCTGGCCGAGGCCGGCCGTTTTGCCAACGCCGCCGGAGCCCTTGCGACCCTCAGTATGGGCGGCGCTGATTCGGCACCAACCGTCACCGAGGTTGATGAATTCCTAAGGCGACACACAGCCCATTGATGCGTGGTGTGGCTCCTTGGTCAGATGCAGGATCAGCGGAAACATCCGGCTCGTTCCATGGGAGAGTCATTAAGGACTCTACTTCAGAAAACGAGGCATGACGACGACGGCTATGACCTCCAGAACCAGGTTTAGGAAGGCATCCTGGAATACCTGCAAATAACTCAATTGCTGTCGATCGACCCGCCATCGCATCACAAGTCCTAAGAGTCCTGTGACGAAACCCACGACTCCCCAGCGGAGCCACGACAGGAAATCAGGGCGCTCGCGAATCGCAATGATGAGCGTGACAATTCCAGCGATCGAATGCATCACTAAAATAAACAATACCGGTTCAGGCATCCTACCCTCAGTGCGTAGCCCTGGATGCGCCGTCGTCCCGGCGCGTACCTGTCCGTCGGGTGACGTGGCTATCTCTCGGGGGATCTTCCGGGCCCGGGAAACCTCTCTTGGTTCCCCGATCAAGACCCCGTCTATCAAGGCCAGTGTCAGAGCGAAACTCCCCGCGCCGGCCCCATCATACCAAAACGAACCTGCCGCGAAGGGATATTTGCGCGGCGCGCATCAGGCGTTTTCAGTCGCCGCCGCCCGCTTTGTGATCCCAGGGTCAGTGCCCATTCGGCGTGGCCGTGGCAAAGTGCGACTGCTACTGGCCCTCTCCTGTCATTGACCTCCCTTCGGCCTTGTGGTATCAACCGAACTTCATCCTGCGCTGGGGGGAAACCACTTGAGTCGACCTAAGGTCTTTATTACCCGGCCGTTGCCGGCCCAGGCTGTCGAGCGTATCGCGACGCGATGCGATGTGAAGATGCATCCGGACGACGCACCGCTCGAGCTTGCGCAACTGGCGGAAGCTTGCCGAGAGGTCGTGGGCCTGCTGGCCTCCGGCGCGCGGGTCGGCGCAGAAGTGCTGGAGCAGGCCCTGCACCTGCGCGTGATCGCCAACGTCGGCGTCGGCTACGACAACGTCGATGTGGCCGCCTGCACGCGCCGCGGCATCGTCGTTACGAACACTCCCGGGGTGGTCACGGAATCGACGGCCGACCTCGCCTTCGCGCTGCTCACGGCCGTAGCGCGCCGCCTCGTGGAAGGCGACCGCTACGTACGCGAGGGTCACTGGCGCCACTGGCAGTGGGGACTGTTATGGGGCACGGACCTCCAGGGCAAGACACTGGGGCTCTACGGTTTTGGACGCATCGGCCAAGCCCTGGCGCGTCGCGCCCGCGGATTCTCCCTACGCATCCTCTATTATTCGACCGAGCGGGCCACGCAAGCGCTGGAGGAGGAACTCGGCGCACAATTTGTGGATCGCGAGACCCTGCTGCGCGAAGCGGATTTCCTGAGCCTGCACGTCCCTCTCACACCTGCGACGCACCACCTGATCGGCGCTCGCGAGTTGGCGCTGATGAAGCCTACGGCTTATCTCATCAACACAGCGCGCGGCAGAGTCGTAGACGAAGCCGCATTGGTCGAGGCGCTGCGCTCGAACGAGATAGCGGGCGCCGGCCTCGACGTCTTCGAGCACGAGCCGCACATCCACCCGGCGCTCCTTGCCCTGCCCAGCGTCGTCCTGACGCCGCACGTCGGCACCGCCACTTCCGAAACTCGTCTGGCCATGGCCATGCTGGCAGCCGAAAACCTGCTCGCCGTGCTCGACGGCCGCCGCCCGCCTAACCCCGTCAACCCGGAATTGTTCGCGTAGCAAGCCAGTCCGCGGTCCGGGGTCTGATGTCCGGAGTCCGCTGTCGGTTGTCGTGCACCTCAACTCGGCCTCAGCATCTGACCGCCGTGATCACCATCCACCCTGCGATTCTCGAGTTTCGTTTCCTGCCTACTGCCTTCTGCTTACTGCCTACTGACTCCCGACCCCTGACTCCGCCGAGACTCGCACAAGGCGCTCGCCTCCTGGTGCCTCTCGACTCCGGACTCCTGCCTTCCCTCCCTCTTGCGTTTCCGCGCCAGCTTCCCAATAATGGAGGTATGCTGACACGAAACAACATTCGTCTGACGCTCGAAGGCGCGCGTGCCATCCTGTCCGCGGCAGAAGCGAAGGCACGCGAAATCAAAGTTCCGCAAAACATCGCTGTGGTGGATGAAGCTGGCTACCTGCTGGCGTTTGCGCGCATGGACGGCGCCAAGCTCATCGCGGTGGAAGTGGCGCTTACCAAAGCCCGAGCCTCGGCACTTGGCCGTGTTGCCACGGGTCCTTCGCCGGCGCGAGAGCCGGACGTGATGCTTACCCTCGGCCTTTCCCTGGCCACCCATGGCACGCTCACCTGCATCCGCGGCGGGCTGCCACTTATCGTGAATGGCCAATGCGTGGGTGGCATCGGAGTGAGTTCCGGCACGCAGGACGAAGACGTTCTGGTGGCTCAGGCAGGTGCGGACGCGTTCCAGAAGTTCTCCTGATGGACACTTCGATACAATCCGCAGCCCTTACGAACCTGGCCTATGCCCACGGCAAGCAACTGGCCCAACAGATTTTCCTCGAGACCATGGCGGCCATCGAGGTGCGCCATGCCATGCTCGCGAAGTTGATATCCGAGGGCGGTGCTCTGGTGGCGGGAGGAGTTTCACATCCGCTGATCCGGCCGCCGCGCGTGGTGGCGTTCGGCAAAGCCGCCAACCGCATGGCTGCCGCGCTGGACGAAATCCTGGGCGGTCGCATCGAAGCGGGTATAGCGGTGGCGCCGGCAGAGCCCCCGAGAAAACTCGCGCGCTTCCACTATTTCCTCGGCGGTCATCCCTACCCCACGGCCGGCAGTCTGGAAGGCGCGCAGGCCGCACTGGAACTCGTTTCCAACCTGTCGCGCGACGACTCGGTTATCTTCCTCGTTTCCGGAGGAGGCTCCGCCACGCTGGCGCAACCCATTGATGCGAGCATCACCCTCGCCGACCTGATCGAGTTTAACCGCGTGCTGGTCACCTCCAGGCTGCCCATCGAGAAGATCAACGTGCTGCGCAAGCACCTCTCGGCTGTAAAGGGCGGAAGGCTCGGCGTGCGCGCGTACCCCGCACAACAGCTTACGATTTTCATTTCCGACGTACCAGACCACCTGCCCTCGATGGTCGCCTCCGGCCCGACCATGCCCGATGAGTCCACGGCCGAGCAGGCATACGAACTGACGGAACGCCACGGCCTGGTCCGCCTGTTCCCCGCGAGTATCCGGAGATTCTTCGAGCTTCGGAAACTACCGGAGACTCCCAAACCGGGCGACGCGCGGTTTGCGAATGCGCATTACTTCTGCCTGCTTTCGAACCACGACGCGGTAGAGGCTGCCCTGACGGCGGCGGAAAAACTCGGGTTCGCCAGTGCGATCGACCCCGGACCATGGGACGCCGACTACCAGCAGGTGGCGCACGCGAACCTGGCCGCGCTCGAGGCGCTCTCCAAGAAACACCAAGGCCAGCCCGTCTGTCTCGTGGTCGGCGGAGAAGTCACGTGCCCGGTCACCGGCCCCGGCGTGGGTGGGCGTAACCAGGCTTTCGTACTCTACGCGGCGCAGCAGATCACGGGACGGCACCGCGTCGTCCTGAGCGCCGGCACCGACGGCCGCGACGGCAACAGTCCCACCAGCGGCGCAGTCGCCGACGGCCAGACCATTTCGCGCACTCAGGCCCGAGGTCCGGATCCCGCCGCCCACCTCGCGGAAAGCGATTCCTATTCGTTCTTCCGCACCTTGGGCGACACGCTCGACACCGGATTCACGGATAACAACGTTCGCGACGTGCGCATCTGGCTCGACTTCGGGGCGGCAAAGTGACGTAGCGCCGACCACGGGGTCCGCACCTTGGTTCCATCGCCATGGACGATCTGACAGGGAAAGTTGCTCTGGTGACGGGCGCGAGTCTGGGCATCGGCCGGGCCATCGCCCAAGCCTTAGGCAAGGCCGGCGCAGAGGTGGCGGTCAATTACCTTCGGCATGAGGCGGAAGCCGAAGAGGTGTGCGAGTTCATCCGGCGCTTGGGACGGCGCGCGCTCGCCGTGCAGGCGGATGTTTCAAAATCCTCGGAAGTCACGCGCCTGGTAAAAACGGTTGAGCAGGGGTTGGGGTCAATCGAAATCCTGGTCAACAATTCCGGCATCACGCGCCCGCAGCCGCTGGAGGATATTCGGGAAGAAGACTGGGATGAACTCATCAATGTGAATCTCAAATCCGCCTTCCTGGTCACGCAGCGGGTTCTGCCGGGAATGCGCGCGCGCCACTGGGGGCGCATCATCAATATCTCCTCGGTGGCCGCCCACACAGGCGGAGTGGTGGGGCCGCACTACGCCGCATCCAAGGCGGGCATGCTCGGGTTGACGCATTCCTATGCCGGGCTTCTGGCGCGCGAGGGTGTTACCGTGAATGCCATCGCGCCCGCGCTGATCTACACCCAGATGGTGGCGGCGAACCCCCGCGCGCGTGCGGACCTGATCCCGGTGGGGCGCTTCGGCAAAGTCGAGGAAGTCGCGGACGCGGCCCTCCTGCTGGCGGGCAACGGTTATATCACCGGCCAGACCCTCAACGTGGACGGCGGCTGGTACATGACGTAGGGCTGTCAGCTGTCAGCGATCAGCTTTCAGCTGAAGCATGAGCGGACAGCTGAGCGCTGGTCGCTTTTCCAGGAGGAAATTGATGCCGGAATCCATCGGATTCATCGGACTCGGAATTATGGGGCAGCCCATGGCGCTGAACCTCATCAAAGCGGGTCACCAGCTGGCGGTCTACAATCGCACCGCCGCGAAGGCCGCCGCACTCCAGGCGGCTGGCGCCCGCGTGGTCTCTTCGCCTGCCGACGCCGCGCGCGATGCCAACGTCGTGATGATGATCGTGAGCGACTCCGCCGCGGTGGAAGAAGTGGTGGCAGGCAAGGGTGGAATTCTCGAATCGCTCCGCGCCGGCGCGCTAGTGATCGACTCGAGCACCATCAGCCCCACCGTCAGCCGCAAGATGGCCTGCCTGGTAGCAGGCAAAGGTGCAAGCTGGCTCGACGCGCCCGTCACCGGCTCGAAGCATGGCGCCGAAAAGGGCGAGCTGACGTTTATGATGGGCGGCGATCGCGCCGCCTTCGACCGTGCCCTGCCCATCCTGCAGGTGCTCGGCAAAAAGCATATCTACTGCGGCTCGCACGGGCTCGGCCTCTCGGCCAAGCTCGCGCAGAACACCATCCAGGCTACCCTGCTCGAGGTTTTCTGCGAAGGCTTCGTGCTCGCGACCAAGGCGGGTGTGCGGCCCGAAACCATGCTGGAAATCATCCAGTCCAGCCTGGCGCGCGCCGCGCTCACCGACTTCAAGGCGCCGTTCATTTTCAAGGGTGACTTCACCCCCTACTTCCCGCTCAAGCTCATGCACAAAGACCTGGAATTGGCCGCCGAAGCCGGTTACGCGCAGGGCGTCCCTATGCCCGCGCTCGCAGCCGTGAAAGAGGTTTACATGGCCGCCAAAGCTCAGGGAAAAGGCGACTTGGATTACGCCGCGATCGTCACTTTTCTGGAGGAGCTGGCGGGCGTGAAGGTGCGAACCTAGCGTCATGTAACAGAAGTGCGTCGACAAACTCCCGCGCGCTGGTGAGGGAATACGCAGCCCCGACAGGGGCGAAAGATTGTAGCCCAGGGTCTCCCTTGACCCGCCGTGCGCGGGCGCAAGCCCTGGGCTAAGTTCTCGCGCCCGCTACGCGGGCTGACTTCATAAATGAACTTCTGTTACGCTACATTAGTGCCGTTCCAACTTAATCTCCCAATCTGGTGCGCCTTCATTCTGTCCGGCTCGAAAGATGACCCTGCGTAGAAAGGTTGGGCAAGACAAATTGGAACGGAACCAGGCAGGCTCACTTTCCCCGGAGGAGGATTTAGATGCGCATCTCCTGCGGCCATTCTTGCCTCCGTCCAATCTTTCACATCCTGGCGGCGGTCGCCCTTTGTCTCACACTTCAAATGGTTCTCTCTGCCGCCGAAGGCCAGCGTCGCGCGCCGGACCACATTCCACCCAAGCGCTCCTCGCAGATTCGCGATGGCTTCGGCATCAACTCCGACCTGCCTCGCGACCCCTACCTGCCCTGGAATCGCTGGTGGTGGACCCGCATGTTCGATACAGGGGTGAAGTGGATACGCATCGGGCAGTACGAGAACAGCTCCGAGCCGACCAGTTGGGACTGGGTCGAGCAGAAGCGCGGCGTCTACTCGATCTCGCCGCAGGTGGACGACTATGTGGACTCACTGGTCGAGAACGGCGTCAACATCCAGGTCCAGCTCCTCTATGGCAACCCCCTGTACACTTCCCCCGCCGGAAAGAAGCCCGACCAGATCGCGCCCGAACCCGGCAGCTTCCACAACGAAGACCGCAGCCTCTACTCCATCTTCTGGCCGCCCCGGACCCCCGAGCAGATTGAGGCTTTCTCGAAGTACGTCCACTGGGTGGTGGACCACTTCCGCGGCCGCATCCACTATTACGCGCTGTGGAACGAACAGGACATCAGCTACTGGAACCCGTGGGGAAATCCCGAGGAATACGGGCGCTTGCTCAAAGCGTTTGTCCTCGCCGTGCACGAGACCGACCCGAAAGCCAAGGTCATCTATGGAGGCCAAGCCGATCCCAGCCGCGAATTCACGCGGCGCGCGCTCGACACCTGCCAGTGCGCTTCAGGAATCGATGTATACGCCTACCACACCTATCCCGGCTACGGCCGGAACCTGAATCCCGAGTCGATGGATTCGGGGGCCTACGGAGCCGAATCGCCAGCCAAGCTGCGTGCGTTCGTCCGCAGCTACCCGGGCATCCGCAAGGACATCCCTTTCTGGGACGACGAATTCAATTCCATTCCCTCCTGGAAGGGTTCGGATGAATCGGTGCAAGCGAAGTACATCCCGCGCTGTCTGCTCTATAACTGGGCAGCGGGCGTCAAGACCTTCGTCTGGCTGCTCACCGCCGGCGTGGACGGCAATGAGTACGACAACTTCGGCCTTATTCACGGCCTGCGTTATCTGCCTGACGACTTCACAGCGCGGCCAGTGCTCTCGGCCTACCAGAACACCAACGCCCTGTTTTCCGATACGAAGTTCGACGCGGGAATTCAGATCCAGTCGAGCGATATCCCGGCCCTTCGCCGCCAAGCGCGCGCGCCGTTCCTGGCTTACGGCTTCCGCGCAGCTTCCGGAAAAGCCATCATCGCTTACTGGATAGCCGCGCACAGCAATCCCGGAAACGTCTTTCCGCGGCTGGCCACCACGCTCGCCCTCAAGAACTCGGGCATCGAGCACCCGGTGCTCATCGACGTGGTTTCGGGCGACATCTCACCGCTCAAGTGGATAAAAGGCACGACGGATACGATCGAGGACGTGCCGGTTCGCGACAGCGTGCTGGCCGTCGCCGACGAAAGCTATTTCGACTGGGATGTCTTGCCGGAGTCGCCTAGCTCGCTGAACGCGCAGGCGTCCGGCGGCTCCGTGGTGCTTTCCTGGGAACTGCACGGCGGCGGGATCACAGGCGTCGCCGTCGAGCGCCGACCGGCCCACCGCGGCACGTGGGAACGCGTCACCAAGCTTTCCGGGGACGCGAATTCCTACCGCGATTCCAGCGCCGCCGCGGGGCAGACGCTTTGTTACCGCGTGCGGGCGCTTAACGAGGCGGGTGAGTCCGCTTACTCCAATATTGCGCGCGCCGCGCTGTGACTGCAAAGAGGCGGTCGGGTTCACCTCCCGAGAACCTTTCGTCGGTCTTGCCCGTCAGGCCATTGTCTAGGATCTCTCCTTATCGCCGGTTTGCTGTCTTATGAGCTCTTGCGGCGGGCAAACGTCGTTCCCTCGCGCCTCGAACGTTCGCGAGTCCAAAAGCGGCACTGCCTTCCTAGCTCCAATTTCTCACCACAATCTGCTGCTTTTCGTCCGGAGGTCGGATGGGCGGGGTTTTAACCCCGCCCTTCCCCTCCGTGGTGAGAAGTTCGGGCTAGTGGCTCTGGGCTGTGAAGCTGCGAGTCCTATTTGCCAGGCATGAACTCCTGTACATGCTCAGGAGTCCTTACCACCAGAACCTCCCGTGCTATGTGACCCGGCATTTCCACAATAGATCCCGGACCGGTGCGTGTTCGAAACTACGTCAATTCAGCTTGGCGGTCCACTTGCCTCTGTCCCAGGTCAAGTAGTTCATGATCGTATCGGGATGAGCTTTCGACCAGTCGCCATTCGGCGCATGCAGAAACCCGTTCCCCTGCAACTTCGCGGTCCACTTACCTCCGTCCCAGGTCAGATAGTTGAGGATGGTATCCGCATGGGCTTGTGACCAGTCGCCATTCGGCGCATGCAGGAACCCGTTCCCCTGCAACTTGGCGGTCCACTTACCTCCGTCCCAGGTCAGATAGTTGAGGATGGTGTCCCCATGGGCTTGTGACCAGTCACCATTCGGCGCGTGGAGGAACCCGCTTCCTTGCAGCTTGGCTGTCCCCTGGGCGCCGTTCAGGGTCAAGTAACTGACGATAGATTTGGAATGGCCACTCGCCCCGTCTGAAACTCGACCTGCTCGGGGAGCCTGGCCCGTCATAAGCAGGATGATCGCTGCTCCAACCAGAATGAGGTACACCGCCCGGATGAAGAGTTTCATGGCATTGCTCCTTTTGTGCGAGTCGGACAGCGCTGCGGGAAAGTCATGCCTTTGGCAGCGCGAGTTCCACCAGAGGGATCCCAGGTGGCTTGCAGTTTACACCCGGCATGTTCATTTTGGAATGTTCAAATCAGCTTGTCGGCAGGTGGATCGGACTTGGGCAGGAGTCAAAAGTGAGGAGACCAACCAGGGATGGGGAGTTCCCCACTTCACGTGTGGCGGGGACACGCCAAGGTTCCCAAGTCCGTCGAGTTCGTGGAGAGCCTGCCGAAAGGCGAAACGGGAGAGATCCTGAAGAAGGTCCTCCGCGCGAAAAACTGGGCGGACCGCGAGCGGCGCGTCCGTTGACCTGCTACAATCAGCCTCTATGCCGCCCCATCCAAGCGCTGAAGGCCCTGTAGTCAAACCGCAGGAACCCCTCAAGCCCTACACGACTTTCAAGATTGGCGGGCCGGCACGATTTTTCGTGTGCGCCGCCGCGGAGGACGAATTCCGCGCGGCCCTCTCCTTGGCCGCCCAACACAGCCTGCCGCTTTTTGCCCTCGGCGGAGGCAGCAACATCCTGGTGAGCGACCGCGGCTTTGCCGGCGTGGTGGTGCATCCTGTTTGCCGCGGGATCGAGATCCTCCACGAAGACGCGGAAAGTGGGACCCTGGAAGTGAACGCCGCCGAAGCCTGGGATGATGTCGTCCGCTATGCCGTGGAACGAAACTCGTGGGGAATCGAAAACCTTTCGCACATTCCCGGGCAAGCCGGAGCGGCGCTCGTTCAAAACATCGGCGCCTACGGCCAGCAGGTCAGTGACGTCCTGGAATCTGTTCAGGTGATGGACGTCACAACCGGGGCACCCCGAGTTCTCAGCACAAGCGATTGCGGTTTTGGCTATCGGCGCAGCATCTTCAACACCACCGCGCGGGGAAACTTCATCATTGTGAAGCTGACGCTCCGACTTGCCCAGCACGCGCGCCCGAATCTCGATTATCCCGACGTGCAAGCCTATTTCGCGGAGCGGTCCGTCGAGCAACCCTCGCTCGCCGAAATCCGGCAGGCCATCATCACCATCCGCGACGGCAAGTTCCCCTTTCCACGCGAGGAGCGGGGTGGGAACGCGGGCTCGTTCTTCAAGAACTTGTCGCTTGCCGAACGAGAATACGCCGCGCTACGGGCAAACACCGAGCGTAACTTCTCACCGCGAGAACTCGTGCGCCTGGAGGACATTCGGAAGCGGTTCCCTCTTTCGGACCAGATCAAGATCCCAACAGCTTTTTTGATCGAGATTTGTGGCCTCAAAGGTTATCGCATCGGGGGCGCCCAGGTAAATGAGCATCAGCCGCTCGTATTGCTCAATCAGGGAGACGCCACCGCGCAGGATGTGATCGCTCTGGCCAAGCACGTCCGGCGCACCGTCTACGCACGCACGGGCATAGCCATCTCGATAGAACCGGAACTTGTGGGGTTTACCAGACAGGAAATTGCCGACATCTATTATCTTGAAGAGAGTTAATCAATAAATTATGGTAGCCCGGCAAAAGTTCATTCGCTAGGCGGGGCACGCTGCGGCGCAGCTGGAAGGCCAGCGCACTTGAAATGCACCTACTGACCACTCTGCAGTTCTCTCTCGTCGCGCCGGGCTCGCCGGTCGGGGTTTTGAACCTCGCGTGGGTATGGCCTCAACCACTGGCGCCAGCGCACAATCTGGGCATTTCCGCGCTGGTTGCAGCCCTTCCACTCGCCGTTGTCCTTATCCTTATGGGTGGGCTACGGAAGAGCGGAGCGTTCTCGGCCGCGGTAGGGCTGGCGACGGCGTTCCTCCTCGCCCTACTCGTATGGGGCATGCCCGCGGAGTTGGCGCTTCTGAGCGGCGCATTTGGTTTTGTTTATGCGCTTTGGCCAATTCTGTGGATCGTATTTGCGGCGCTCTGGCTCTATAACCTTTCGGTCGATACTCGCACCTTCGATTTACTGCGCCGATGGATGGCTGAACATGCCTCCGGCGACCCACGCATTCAGGCCATCCTGGTAGCTTTCTGCTTCGGAGCCCTGCTGGAAGGCACGGCCGGCTTCGGTGCGCCGGTGGCAGTGGCAGGCTTTCTCCTGCTCGGCCTTGGATTCACCGCGCGCCGGGCTGTCACGCTCGCCCTGATTGCCAACACTGCGCCTGTGGCGTTCGGAGGACTCGGAATTCCCATCGTAGCGCTGGCTGGCGTGACGGGCCTCGACCAGATGAAACTCTCCGCCATGGTGGGACGGCAACTTCCTTTTCTCTCGCTGATCCTGCCGGCGTATCTGGTCTGGGTGGTAGCCGGCCGAAAGGGCTTGAAGGAGACGTGGCCGGTCGCACTCGTGGGCGGCGGGAGTTTCGCCCTGGCTCAATTCGGTTCGTCGAACTATTGGGGACCTTACGCGACGGACATCGTCGCCGCCATGTTTTCGACAGTCTGCGTGGTGTGGTTCCTGCGTATTTGGCAACCCGCGCCGCCGCTCCGGGCCGCGAACGCGACGACCCCCGAGCGCCCGCCGAGCGGGGAAGCTCGCCTCACAGTTTCGGAATCGCTCGCCGCCTGGGCACCCTGGATGCTGCTTGCCGGTGTGATGGTCGGCTGGACTTACTTCCGGCTCTTCACCATCGCACAGAAAGCCATCATTTTCCCGCATCTGCACAACGCGGTTTTCATCACGCTTTATCAAAAGCCCTACGCCGCCGTATTCCAATTTCAACCACTCGCCGCAGGAACCGCCGCACTCACTGCGACAATCCTTACTGCCCTGCTTTTTCGTACCCGCCCACAGGTCGTCGCAAAATCCGGGGTGAGAACCCTGAGGCAACTCCGCATGCCGGGGCTGACCGTGGGACTCATCGTTTCGTTGGCGTATCTTTACAACTACTCCGGGATGGCCTACACGTTGGGCGCGACGCTGGCGGGCTTGGGAAAACTCTTCCCGCTGGTCAGCGCGTATCTCGGTTGGATCGCCTGCTTCCTGAGCGGTAGCGATACCGCGAGCAATCTCCTCTTCGGAAACCTCCAGGTGGCAGCCGGTCACCAGATCGGCGTGAGCCCGGTCCTACTTGCCGCCACCAATTCCTCCGGGGCCGTAGCTGGAAAGATGATCTCTCCGCAGAATATTGCTGTAGGAGTTACCACGGTCGGTTTGGTGGGGCACGAGGGCGACGTTTTGCGGTCCACCTTCGGCCACAGCCTGCTGATGGCGCTGCTGATCAGCCTGATTGCATTTGCGCAAGCATACTGGCTGGGCTGGATGATTCCCTAGTCGCCCCGCAACGCTAGAGGTATAACCTATCTTGTATATAGCGGGCTGAGCGTAAGCTCATAGCACGCAAGAGAGAGTCACCCCCCCAGCGCGTGCCAATTCGCATTGAAAATCCCGCGTCGATCAACTAACCTAACTGCGACCTGGCCGGAAAGCCTATGCTGTACGCACTTCGGGACCAAAGAGGTGAACCAGGGAGTCTGGATGGATTCACCGACAACATCGCTTCCCGTTCGGACCACCGCCCGCGGCCGTAGTTCCACGCTTGGGGCGTTGCTGGAAACGCTGCGCCCGCAGCAGTGGGTTAAGAATGGGTTTGTCTTTGCCGCTCTCATCTTTTCGCAGAGCCTCACCCGTTGGGACCGCTGCCGCGAGGTCATCCTGGCCGCGCTGGTTTTCTGCTTGATCTCCAGTGCCGCTTATGTCCTGAACGACATTCTCGACGCACCAGAAGACCGCCACCATCCAACCAAGAAGCTCAGGCCGATCGCCGCGGGTCGGATTAGCGCCACTAGAGCAGGAATCGCCGGTGTGTTTCTAGGGATCGTCGCTCTGGCCGAAGCCTGGAGGTTGGATTTACGCTTCTTTGGAATTGTCGCCGCTTACCTGGCGCTCAACGCTCTTTATTCCACTTTTCTGAAGAGAATCGTGCTTCTGGATGTGTTCATTGTTGCAGCGGGCTTTCTGTTTCGCGTAATCGGCGGGGGCCTGGTGATTCGAGTTGCCATCTCTCCTTGGTTGATCGTGTGCACCACCCTGCTCGCTCTCTTTATCGCCTTGAGCAAACGCCGGCATGAACTGGTATTGCTGGGCACTCATGCCTCTGATCATCGGGCCATTCTGGCGAAGTATACCCCGTACTTCCTGGATCAGTTGATCAGCATTGTCACGGCCTCCACGGTGGTCTCGTACGCGCTCTACACCCTGTCGCCGGACGTCCAGAGCAAGTTTCCGGGAAAGCGGCTGGAGATCACAATTCCCTTCGTACTGTTTGGGATTTTCCGCTATCTCCATCTGGTTCACCACGATCAGCAGGGAGGAAATCCCGCGCGGGTTCTTTTCACGGATCCGGTGTTACTTTCCGTGGTTGTCATGTGGGCAGCATCCGTGATCTTCATCATTTATCTCTGAGAGGTTTCCCGAGACCGAACTCCGCGCGGATTCTCAAAGCTTTGTCGAACGGCCCCAGCCGGACTCGCAAAGTTGTGCTGCTTACGAGCTGCCCGGCGCCTCTCAGATGGAAATGAAACCGTTGACTATTGGGTTCACAACGAAACCTCTGTCCGGCTGGGGCCGCTACCCCGTGCAGTCGTGTCACATCTTTCGGCCGGAGAAACGCAGCGAGCTTGCCGCGACCTTGGCGTCGGGCTTGCAGCCTTCTTATATCTCCCGCGGCCTGGGGCGCAGTTACGGTGACGCAGCACTGAATGACCACGCGGGCGTTATCTGGCATGTCCTGTTGAACCGTTTTCTTTCCTTCGACAGTTCCTCCGGGGTGCTCGAATGTGAGGGCGGAGTGAGCCTCGCCGAGATCATTCAGTATTTCCTGCCCCGCGGCTGGTTTCTACCCGTGACACCGGGAACGAAGTTCGTGACCGTGGGTGGGGCCATTGCCGCGGATATCCACGGCAAGAACCACCACAAAGAGGGATCTTTCTCAAGCTTCGTTCGGAATTTCCGCTTGCTGATTCCTGGCGGTGAAGTTCTGCTTTGTTCTCCAACCGTGAATGCCCCGGTTTTTTGGGCCACCGTGGGGGGCATGGGCCTGACCGGAATTATCCTGAGCGCGAGGCTTCAACTTCGCCGCGTGGAGTGCGCGTACGTTTTGGTGGACTTTCAAAAGGCTCGAAACCTCGAGGAAGCCCTGGCGACTATGGAAGAGTCGGACGAGCGCTATCAATACTCCGTGGCGTGGATTGACGGCCTCGCGACAGGCAAAGCGCTGGGCCGCGGCGTCCTGATGCGCGGCGACCACGCTGTGGCCGCCGATTTGCCGGCGCGCGTTCGGAATCCCCTTGCTGCCCTGGTGGGATTCCAGTGGAACCTGTTGTTCGACTTCCCCTCTGGGACTTTGAACCGCCTCACGGTGAAGGGGTTTAATACGGCCTACTACGCGCTGCACCGCAACCTCACGCGCGAGCTCGTGAGCTTTGAGAAGTTCTTCTATCCACTCGATGCCATTCTCCAGTGGAACCGAATGTACGGCAGGCACGGCTTCGTTCAGTACCAGATCGCGCTTCCGCAGGCGAGCGGGCGCGAAGGTCTCCGCGCCATCCTGGACCGGCTGGCTCGCTCCGGCCGCGCCTCATTCTTGGCAGTCCTGAAGCGCTTCGGCGATGCCGGCCCCGGGCTGCTCTCCTTTCCACTGCGCGGCTACACCTTGGCCTTGGATATTCCCGTGGCCCGTGGACTGATTCCCTTCCTCCATGAGCTCGACCGGATGACCCTGGATCATGGGGGACGGATCTATCTGGCCAAGGACGCCGTGCTGCGAGCCGAGGATTTTGCCGCCATGTACCCGCGACTCGAACCCTTCCGGGTGATCCAGCGGAAACTGGACCCGCAAGGCTTGCTGTCTTCTTCGTTGGCTCGGAGACTGGCTATTGTCGAAACACATGTTTAAAGAACCTTCTATAGCTCACTCTGATGTTTATCGAAGCGGGATCTGCCGGGCGGGGGTAACTCTGTGCCGAGCGTTCTGATCCTGGGAGCCACTACGGGCATCGGACGGGCATTGGCGGCGGAGTTCGCATCGCATGAGTACGATCTTATCCTGGCAGGTCGCGACCTCGAAGAACTGCAGGCTCTCTCGGCCGACCGTGTGCGATCATAACTCGGCACAAAACGTTTTGGCCGTCAAGAAGGCGGGCGAGCGGAACGGGCTGATGGTGCTCGGCGGGATGGAAGTCGCCTCTTCTGAAGAAGCGCACCTCCTGGTGTTCTTCGACGATGACGATGACCTTCTCGGATTCCAGGATTATATTTACCAGCATCTGTATGGCAGAAATGACGAGCACGCCTTCGGTCTCCAGGTGATCGCAGACGACGAAGACGGGGTGACCGGTTTCTGTGACCGGCTTCTGATCGCGGCGACATCGCTCCCGGCCGAAGCAATCGTGGCGGCGGCCCGCGCAGCAAAAAGCGAGAGCCTCGTGATCGCTGCACATGTGGACCGACAGTCCTTCAGCATCATCGGCCAGCTCGGCTTCATACCTCATGCCCTGGTCCTCGATGCTGTGGAAGTATCGGCGCAGATGACCGTAGACGAAGCGAAAGAGCGGTTCCCTGATTGCAGGAACTACCCCGTCATAACGGGCTCTGATGCCCACGGTCCTGAGGACATCGGCAAGCGATTTACCTGCTTCACCGTCGAAGACGGGAGTGTGGCCGAGATCAAAAAGGCACTTACTGGCCGGGACGGCAGGAAGGCGGTCTGCTGAGGTTTTGGAAGACATATCGCTCCATATCCTCGATATTGTTGAGAACTCGATATGTGCCGACGCGAAGAGAATAGAGATCATCCTTTCGCTGGATGCGGAGCATGACCTCTTTCGGGTGGAAATCAACGACGACGGCAGGGGGATGGATCCCGAGACGCTCGCAAAGGTCCGAGATCCCTTCTTTACAACGAAGGGAAAGAAGACCGGCTTGGGAATCCCGCTTTTAGCGCAGGCTGCTGAACAAACAGGCGGTGAACTCATCCTTGATTCCGCTCCCGGCAAAGGCACACAGATGTCGGTCGCATTCCGATGGAGCCATGTGGACCGGCCGGCAATCGGCAGTATGACGGACACACTGATGACGCTTATTGCAGGCCATCCGGACAGGGATTTTGTGTATGAAGAGCGGGCTGGCGACCGGGTTTTCCGGTTCGACACACGCGAGATCAAGAGCGATCTTGACGGCGTGCCGATCGCAGCTCCCGCAGCACTTGGTGCAATCAGGGACTTGCTGAAAGAAAACATTCAACAATTTGAATAGTACTATTTCAAATCAGCAGACGAGGTAGATAATGAGTAACGATGCAGTTGCACAGAAGGAAACAACGGGTGCCGGAAAACAGCCCACCTTGGACATGGGAGTGGACACCATAACGCCGGAGATGTACCGGAAGATAGATGCCATTGTCGAGCGGTACAAGGACAAGCCCGGTTCGCTCATCCCCGTGCTCCAGCAGGCGCAGGAGGTGTGCGGGTACCTACCGCACATCGTCCAGCGCTACATCGCGCAGGGGATGAATATGTAGCCGAGCATGGTGTTCGGCGTTGCTACCTTCTATTCCTATTTCACGCTGGTGCCGCGCGGCAAACACGTCATTCGTGTCTGCCTTGGTACGGCCTGCTATGTGAAGAGGAGCGAAGAGATCCTTGAAAAGATCAAGGATGAGTTGGATCTCGAGGTCGGGGAAGTCACGAGAGACAAAAAATATTCCCTCGAAGCAGTGCGCTGTCTTGGTGCCTGCGGTCTTGCGCCGGTCGTGGTAATAGGAGCGGACACGTACGGAGACGTGGCGGCCACGAAGGTGATGGATATCATCAAGAAATATGAATAGCTGAAGTATAAGATTACAACGCACAAGAGCAAGTAAAAGGTGAGACATGGCAAAGCTGACGATCGCTGATTTAAAAAAGATCAAGGAAGAGTACCATCAAGGACTGCGAGAGGGCGGGTTTCGGGCCAGGATCACGGTGCATATGGGGACCTGCGGCATCGCAGCAGGCGCCCGAGGCATCATGAATACGGTCATGGAAGAGCTGGCCAAATCCAACCTGAAGGATGTGGCAATCACCACCTCGGGTTGCGCCGGACTCTGCAGCCAGGAGCCGATGGCTACCATTGAACTTTCCGGAGAGCCTCCGGTGAAATATATCTCGCTGACCGAAGACAAGATGCGCAAGATCTTCACTGAACATGTGGTGGGCGGGAAACCAGTCAAGGAGTACGCCCTGGTCGTTGGGCATGAAACTACCTATTAATTGATGGGGAACAATACCGTGGAGACAGCATACCGCTCAAATATAATGATTTGCGCAGGAACGGGCTGCGTGGCAAACGGCTCGCTCAAGGTGAAGGACGCGCTCGAGACCGAGCTAATCAAGCGAAGCCTCCAGAACGAGATCAAGATCGTTTTGACCGGGTGCAACGGGTTTTGCGCCAAGGGCCCGGTCATGGTGGTCTATCCCGAGGACATCTTCTATCAGCTTGTGAAGCCCGAAGACGTGCCTCATCTCGTTGAAGAGCACTTTATCAAGGGGCGGCCAGTTCAGAAATTCCTCTACACGCCGCCGGCGCAGAAAGACGCGATACCGGTGATGAACGAAATCCCGTTCTTCAAGCACCAGGTGCTGCGTGCGCTCAGGAACCGGAGCCTCATCGACGCCGAGAAGATCGAGGAATACATTGCCCGTGACGGCTATATGGCCGCGGCCAAGGCGCTCACCGAGATGACGCCCGAGCAGATCGTAGC